>JBGTIA010000323.1:0-5722 GCA_041745835.1 Ilumatobacteraceae bacterium
GACCGCGTGATGAGCCGCCTGCGCGACGGCACCGCCGAATTGCTGATCGCCACCGACGTGGCCGCTCGCGGGCTCGACGTCGACACGCTGACCCACGTCGTGAACTACGACGTGCCGTCGGCGGCCGAGAGTTACGTCCACCGGATCGGCCGGGTCGGGCGCGCGGGACGCGAAGGCGTGGCGATCACGCTGGCCGAACCGCGAGAGCGGCGCGGGCTCGAGAACATCGAGCGTCTGACGAAGCAGAAGTTCGAGATTGCCACGGTGCCGACGGTCTCGGACTTGCGCGAGCGTCAGATCGAGCTGACGGTCGCCGCCGTTCGCGAGGCGTTGGGCGCGGTCGACCTCGAAGACTTCAACGCCGTCCTCCACGCACTGGCAGGCGACGACAGCGACCGCAACATCGCACTCGCCGCGATCAAGCTCGTGCACGAATCGCGTGGCGCCACCATCGACGAACTCGAGATTCCCGACGCCTCCGACCGGTTGCGGGGCAAGTCGTCAGACGGCAAGAAGAAGTTCGACAAGAAGGCGCCTCGCAACGCAGGCGAGAAGGACCGGTCGGGAAACAAGGGCCAGCGATCTGGCGGAGCCGGCACGGCGTTCGTCCACGTCAGCCTCGGCCGCAAGGCCGGCGTCCGGCCCGGTGACCTCGTCGGCGCGATCGCCAACGAGACGGGCCTCATCGGCCGCGACATCGGTCCGATCCGCATCTCCGAGGCGTTCTCGGTGGTCGGCGTCCCGGAGGCATCGGTCGAGCACGTCATCGACACGATGCAATCGACCACGATGCGCGGCAAACGCGCCCGTGTCCGCCGCTTCGTCGAGTAGACGGCGCCTCCACCTGGCCCCGAGCCCGCCAAGAAGCGAGGAGTGACTCACGCTCTTCGTGGGTAGCTCACGGTCGGTGTCCGTCGCCCCAGAAGCAATCGCCGCCGAGGCAGGTCTCCGCCACGTGGAACCGGCCGCGCTCACGATCCAGCGGCGTCGTCGCGGTCGCGGGTTCACCTACGTCGGCTCGCGAGGTGGTCGGGTCGACGCCGCCAAACGTCGATGGATCGAAGCGCTCGCAGTGCCACCCGCATGGAACGAGGTGCGCATCTCGGCCGATCCCGACTGCCATCTCCTCGCAACGGGCATCGACGAAGCCGGCCGCCGGCAGTACCGCTACCATCCCGGCTTCAGACAGGTTGCCGACGACGTCAAGTTCGCCCGCATCGCAGAGCTCGGCGTCCGGATCGGCGACGTCCGAGCCGCGGTCGCGCATGCGATCGCCTCGGATGACGAGCGTCTGCGGCTCACTGGCATCGTCGTCCGACTGATCGACCTCACCCTGATGCGGGTCGGCAGCGAGCGTTACGCCGACGAGCACGAGACCTACGGAGCGTCGACGCTGCGGTGCGATCACGTCAGCCGGTCGGGCGACACGCTGCACTTGTGCTTCACCGGCAAGTCGGGTCAAGAGCAGACCTTGAGCGTCACCGACCGCGATGTGCTCGCCTTCGTCGACACACGCCGACGCCGCGCTTCGGGCGCGGACCCGTTGTTCGCCACCTTGACCGGACAATCGATCGGCGGCGACGACGTGAAGGACCTGCTGTGCGCTGCGGCGAGGATCGAGGCGAGCGCGAAGGATCTACGGACCTGGGGGGCGTCGGCAACGATGGTCGCGGCCCTCTGCTCACCAACCGGCGAGCCAGAATCCGACCCGGTCCTCGCGGCCTACGACCGGGTCGCCGAGGTCTTGGGCAACTCTCGGACGGTGGCACGCGGATCGTACGTCGCTCCCGCAATCGAGGCAGCGCACGCCGACGGCTCTCTTGGTCCGCTGTGGACGTCGTCGCGAGCGTCGGCACAGCGATCACGCGCCGAGAGCACCCTCGACAAGATGTTCGCCTCGCGCCTGTCCTGACACGGACGCTCCATCGGAAGCTTCCCCTGACGCGCCGAACCCGCCTCCACGTCATTGGGGAGGCGGGTCCGTGACCACACCGAGGTGGGTCGGCGAGTGTTCAGGTTGCGACGTCTATTTCTCGATCGTGCCGCGCCAGGCGCCGGTCGACGCCGAACGATCCTCGATGAACTCCTTGAAGTTCTCCATGTCGGACTTGAGGCGACTGCTCACGAAGCCGATCTTGTCCGCCACGTTCTCGAGAAACCCCTGTGGGTCGTAATCCATCTGCAGGGTGACACGGGTCGTGTCGTCGTCGATGGTGTGGAACGTCACCACGCCGGCATGCTTCGGGCCGTCGACGGTCGTCCACGCAATGCGCTGGTCGGGTGTCTGCTCGGAGATCACGGTGTCGAACTCGCGGGTCACGCCCGAGATCTCGACCTTCCAGTGGAGCGTGTCATCGGTGATCTGACGGATCTCCTCGACACCCTTCATGAACTTCGGGAACTCTTCGAACTGCGTCCACTGGTTGTAGGCCACCCGCACGGGTGCCTCGACGTCGACGGAGTGCTGATGGTCGTTGGGATTACTGCTCACCGTCACTTGCCCTTGATCTTGTCGATGGCGCCCTCGGCCTTGTCCTTGACCGAGTCGACGGCGTCCTTGGCCTTGCCAGCCGTCTCGTCCTTCTTGCCGTCCCGCTTCAGGTCGTCGTTGTCGGTGAGGTCACCGGCGGCCTGCTTGATGCGTCCGCTTGCCTTGTCTGCTGTTCCACTCATGGGATGCTCCTTGCTCTCTCGAGGGTGGGATCTGGGTCGTCGTTCCACCCGATGACGTGGGCTACCGCGCACGGCGGTGGGTCAAACCCCCTCTCAGCCGACGACCTCAGCCGACGACCTCAGCCGACGACGATCACCGGAAAGCGTCGATGACGCAGGCCGATTCGCGCACCAGGCGCTTCGCCAGCACGATGCAGCTCGACTCGTCGAGTCCGGGAAGGTCGCCCACTCGGATGGGACGCCCGTCGCTCAGGGTACGCAGCGCATCCAGCGCGGCGGTCGGCACCGTCAGCGTGCGGTCACCGAGGTGAATGGTGATCTGCGCAGGTGGCGCCAACCAGTTGTCATCGGTGCGCAGCCCGTCCCAGTTCGCCAGTCGGCCATCGGTCCCGTCGACGACTCGGGCCAAGGGGTCCGGTGCAATCCAGTGGATCACCGTCCCGGTGTCGAGCAGGTCGAGCTGGACGTTCGAGGTGATTCGACCCGCGCTGGGAGGACGAGCCAACCGCCTCGATTGCTCGTCACATGCGACAGCGCCGAGGTCAGCGGCACCGATCAGATCGAGCGCAGCGTCGAGCGCAGCGTCGAGGTGTTGTTCGAGTTCGTCGCCACAGGATCGGTGGCGATAGCCGATCGGCAACGGGTCGTCGAGTAGCTCGGGGCCCGAGTTCAGGATCCGGTCGATCACCTGTCGAGCCGTGACTCGGATGATCCCGAGGGTGAGGTGCAGCGATGTCTCCGTCGCGGTCTCGGCTCGATGCCGGACACCTCGGGGCACGTACATCACGTCGCCCGGACGCATGGCCACGTCGCCGAGCCCATCGACCCACCAACGCTTGGAGCCGTGGAGCTGCACTGCGAGCACGTCGTGCAGATCGCTGTGTTCGGCCAGCCCGACGGCGTTGGGCGGAGTCAGATAGGCGTTGGCCTGGACCGGGTGCGACAGCTCGTCCTGGAGTCGAGTCACGAACGCCCCGACCGAGGACGAGGTGCGGTGCAGCGATTGCATCACCAGCGTGGCGCCGTCGGCCAGCCGGGCGACCACCTTCGCAGGATCGACGACGTCGTCGAGGTTCCTGCCACCGAGGCGCGTCGACGAGCAGAATCGTGAGGGTGCCAGCGGCGCGCCGTCAGCGACCATTCGAACTGCGGGGAGCCTGGCGCCGTGGGCCACCAGTTCGTCGAGCGCTTGCAACGAGAACACGTCGTCGAAGAAGTCGGCGTCAGGGGCTGCGGTGCTCGGAGTGTGCAACAGGGGCCGGCGACCCCAGTACTGCGCTGCGAATTCGTCGACATCGCCGACGCATCGTGCAAGTGCAGTGGAAGGACCGCCACTGCGATCGACTGCCGGTCCCGGTCCGGGGACGGGACGAGTCCGGACCGGGTCACTCGGAGTCGAGTGCAGTGGCGGTCCAACCTGCGTCGATCGCTCGGAGCCGGGGAGGGCTGGCGCGATCGGCGCGTTCATGGGCGACTCAGGCGTTGTCGCCGGTGTCGCCGTCGTGCTCGCCCGGGGCGTCGACATTCTCGTCGTCCTCGGTGGGCTCGTCGCCGCTGTCCTTCGAGTGCTCGCCGGGGGCGTCGAGGTTCTCGTCGTCCTCGGTCGGACCGCTCGTGATGTCGCTGTCGCTGATCGATGCGTCGTTGCTCATGAACAGCGCAGTACCCAGTCCGGCATGGCCCAACCCTGAAACCAGGAAATTCTCCGCCACCGAAGTCCAGTCCTCGTGGACCGTCCTTTCGGAGCGGACCCCCAGGGACCGTCAGCGACGAAAGTTCTCGAAGTAGCGGCTCGGTGTGGGACCGCGTTGACCCTGGTACTTCGAGCCGCTGGCACCGCTCCCGTACGGTCGGTCGGCCGGTGTCGTCATCTGCATGAAGCTGACCTGGCCGATCTTCATGCCGGGGTACAGGGTGATCGGCAGGCTGGCGACGTTGGCGAGTTCGAGCGTGATGTGACCGTCGAAGCCGGCGTCGATGAATCCGGCCGTCGAGTGGATGAGCAGTCCGAGGCGACCGAGCGACGACTTGCCCTCGACGCGGCCGACCAGGTCGTCGGGCACCGCGATTCGCTCGAGCGTCGACCCGAGCACGAACTCCCCAGGGTGCAGCATGAACGGTTCGTCGGCGTCCTCGGAGAGTTCGACGAGCTCGGTGAGGTCGACCATGTCGAGCTTCACATCGATCACGCCACGGGTGTGGTTGCGGAACACCCGGAACAGGTTGGAGATGCGCACGTCGATCGACGACGGCTGGATCAGCGACTCGTCGAGCGGGTCGATCACGATCCGACCGGCGGCGAGCTGTTCACGAAGGGTGCGGTCGGACAGAATCACGGCTGCCCACGTTACCGACCCCGCCCAACCCCGTTTGTGTTGCATTCCGGGTGGGGAGGCTCACCGAGAATCCAACGCAAACGAATGGCGCAGCGCGGTGAGTTCCTCCGGCCGGGATAGAACGGAGGGTGCCCGCCCCTCGAAAGGACCCTTGAACATGGCAGCAACAGCACTCATGGTGTGGATCGATCAGGACCTGTGTACCGGTGACGGCATCTGTTCGGAGATCTGTCCCGACGTCTTCGCGGCACGCGACGACGGTTTGTGGGTGGTCAAGGAAGAGGCGTCGCACTTCGGCGAGACGATCATCTTCGACGGCGCCGAGGGCGCCGGCCACGGGCCCGACTCGGGTCGCGGAGTGGCTCGGATCCCCGATTCGCTGATCGAACTCGCTGTCGACGCCGCCGAGGAATGTCCTGGCGAGTGCATCATGATCGAGCCGTACGATCAGAGCTCGATCAGCGACCGCGGCGTCTGAGGCGAGCGCCCAGAGGCGCAGCAACGAGCCTCGGTCACCGCTCCTGCCCGCTAGTCTGAGCGCCTCTGCGGATGTAGTTCAATGGTAGAACATCAGCTTCCCAAGCTGAATACGCGGGTTCGATTCCCGTCATCCGCTCCAAGCCCGGTCCGGCCCATCACGGGTCTCGGCAATTCTCCGAGTCGGTTAGTTTCACATTTCGCAGGGAAGGCTTGCTGATGGCCCCCAGCGCTGA
>JBGTIA010000324.1:0-8994 GCA_041745835.1 Ilumatobacteraceae bacterium
TCACCATCGGCGCCGCGAGCCGCTGATCGGAGTTGACCGCCTCGAAGTTGAAGCGACCGCGGTCGCACAGCCAACTCCAGTTGACCGGATCGGAGTCGACGCCCTGGTAACGGAGCAGTTCGTCGCGGCTCGATTGGATCACCGTGCGGCATCCGACCGCACACGTCGTACAGGTCGACTCGCGGTGTGCGAGGTCCCACGGGCGCGCCTTGAATCGGTACGGCTTGGCGGTGAGCGCGCCGACCGGGCAGATCTGCACGGTGTTGCCCGAGAAGTACGAGACGAACGGCTCGTCGGGGAACGTCATCACCTGGGTGTCGTTGCCACGGCTGATGAAGTGGATCAGCTTGTCGCCGGCGACCTCGTCGGCGAAGCGGGTGCAGCGGTCGCACAGGATGCAACGCTCGCGGTCGAGGAAGACGAGGTCGCTGATCGGAATGGGCTTCTCGAAGTGTCGCTTCTCCTCGACATGACGTGACTCGCCCGGACCGTGGCTGAACGCCTGGTCCTGCAGCGGGCACTCGCCGCCCTTGTCGCACACCGGACAGTCGAGCGGGTGGTTGGCGAGCAGCAGTTCGAGCATGCCCTCCTGGGCTCGCCGGACCTGCGGGGTGTCGGTGCGCACCACCTGGCCGTCAGCGACGGGGGTCATGCACGACACGACCATCATCGGACCGCGAGGGCCGTCGACCTCGACCATGCACTGGCGGCACATGCCGACGGGCGACATGCGCGGGTGATAGCAGAAGTGCGGGATGTACTGGTCGGCGAGGAGCGCCGCCGAGATCACCATGTTGCCCTTGCGCGCCGGCACGTCACGGCCGTTGACGTTGAGCGTCACCAGATTCGGATCGGGCTCCGGTTCCGACTCAGCCTCCGATTGGGCCTCCGGTTGTGCCTCGACGTCCTCGATCTCCTCGATCTCCTCGGGAGCCGCTTCGACGGCTTCCTCGGTCGTGTCGACATCGGACGGCATCGCCGTCTCGGGGGTGTCCGGGGCTGCAGTGTCGGGTTGCTCGGCGTGCTCGGCATCGTCGACGGCGTCCTCTGCTGTGCGCGCCGCAGTCTCGTCGGCCGTCTCGTCGCCAGTCGCAGCGGTGTCGTCAGTGGTGTCGTCAGTGGTGTCGTCGCTCACGCCGGGGCTCCTGCGGGCTCGGCCGTGATGCTCGCAGCCACCGGGATGTGGCGACGCTCGGTTCGCTTGGTCACGAGCGCGGCGAACTCCTCGGGGAACAGCGTCATCGCCGAGTGGATCGGCACGTAGGCGGACGGCCCGACGAAGCAGATCGTGGTCATCTTGTACGGGAAGGGCACCGCCTCGAGGCCGAGTCGTTCGCTCGACGCGTGGGGCATGTCGCCCGGGCAGATCGTTTCGCCGACCTGCAGGATCGTCTCGAGGTCGGCGTCGGTGCCGTGGCCGTCGACGATGCGCTGCACGAGGCGGTACAGCCACGTGCCACCCTCGCGGCACGGCACACACTTGCCACACGACTCGTGGGCGTAGAAGCGCACGAGTGTGAGGGCGGCCGCAGGGATGTCGGTGCTCGAATCCATCACCATCACCGCACCGGAGCCGAGCATCGAGCCGGCGGCACCGGCCTGCGGGCCCTCGAATTCGATGTCGAGTTGGTCGGCGGTGAACCACGGAGCCGAGCCGCCGCCGGGCACGAACGCCTTGAGTTCGTTGCCGTCGCGGATGCCCTGGGCGAAGTCGTCGCCGTGGATCAGGTCACGGAAGGTGGTCGAACCGTTCACGATCTCGTACACGCCTGGCCGCTTCACGTGGCCGGAGACCGCGATCATGCGCGTGCCCGGCGAGGTCGCCGTGCCGATCGCGGTGTAGGCGGCAGAGCCCTCCTTCGCGATGAACGGCAGGTTCGAGAGGGTCTCGACGTTGTTGACGATCGTCGGCTGGCCGTACAGGCCGACCGCTGCGGGGAAGTACGGCGGCTTGAGACGCGGCATCCCGCGCTCACCTTCGAGCGACTCGATCAGTGCGGTCTCCTCGCCGACGACGTAGGCGCCCGCGCCGTAGTGCAGCACGATGTCGACGCTGAAGTTCGTGCCGAGGATGTCGGTGCCGACGTACCCGGCGGCGTAGGCGTCGTTCAAGGCCTGCGCCACCCGCTCGTGCGCGAGAGGCATCTCGCCGCGGACGTAGAGGAAGCACTGCGACAGACCGGCCGCGTACGCGGCGATGAGGCAACCCTCGATCAGCTGGTGCGGATCGCACTCCATCAGCAGGCGGTCCTTGTACGTACCGGGCTCGGACTCGTCACCGTTGACGACGAGGTAGCGCGGCCACACGCCCTGCGGAGTGAAACCCCACTTGGTGCCAGCGGGGAAGCCGGCGCCGCCGCGGCCGAGCAGCGTCGAGTTCTTGACCTCGTCGGAGACCTCGGCCGGCGTCTTCGCGAGGGCAGCGCTGAGACCCTCGTACCCACCGGTGGCGAGGTACCGCTCGATGGTGTGTCCGTCCTCGTACTGGAAACGCGACGTCACCACGGCGGGTCGGTCGCCGGGGTAGAACCCGGGCGCCCAGGGATACGGGCTGACGACGCGATCGGTCGACTCGCCGCTCGAATTGCCGGACGGGTTGCCAGAAGGATTCATGGTGCTCATGCTGGTGTGACCTTCATGCTGGGCTCACTTGGATCCAGGCGGGACCCTCGGTGACGTCGTCGGGATGACGCACGCCCGTCGCGCGGTCAGCGGGAATCTGCTGGCGGTTGCGACCGAGCGTGCCGTGCGGCGGCACCTGGGCATCGAGCTTTCCTGCACGCAGGTCGGCCACCAGGTCGTCGAACGCCTCGGGGGTGACCCGGTACCGGTGTCGGTAGTTGACCTGCAGCGTCGGCGCCTCGGTGCAGGCCGCCTGGCATTCGGCGTGCTGCAGCGTGATCAGGCCGTCGCGGGTGGTCGATCCGGCCTTGACGCCGAGGGTGTGCTCGGCGTGGTGCATCAGATCGTCGCCGCCCATCAGGGCGCACGACATGGTGCCGCAGATGTTGATCAGGTACTTGCCGGTCGGCTCGAACCGGAACATCTCGTAGAACGACGCTGTGCCGTACACCTCGGCGGGGGTGACGTCGAGCAGTTCGGCGACGTGGCGCATCGCGTCGTCGGTGACGTAGCCGTTCTGTTGTTGGCTGAGGTGCACGAGCGGGATCAGCGCAGACTTCTTCTTCGGGTAACGGGCGATGATCTCCTTGGCCACCACCACGTTGTGGTCGTTCAGTCGACTCACCGATCCATTCCGTTCACCCGTCCGTTCACCTGACTGTTCACCTGTCGACACCGCCGAGCACCGGGTCGACGCTACTGATCACAGCGACCGCATCGGCAACCATTCCGCCGCGCATCATGTGCGGCAGACACTGGATGTTGACGAAGCTCGGCTCGCGCATGTGCATCCGGTACGGCGTGGCGGATCCGTCGCTGACGATGTAGCAGCCGATCTCACCGCGTGGGCCTTCGACGCTCACGTACACCTCACCCTCGGGCACCTTGAAGCCTTCGGTGAAGATCTTGAAGTGGTGGATCAGCGCTTCCATCGACTCGTCGATGCGCGCACGCGGTGGTGGCGTCACCTTCTTGTCCTGGATTCGGTAGTCGCCAGCGGGTAGACGGTCGAGGATCTGGCGGACGATCTTCATCGACTCGCGGATCTCGGCGAGTCGGATCGCATAGCGGTCGAACGCGTCGCCGTACGAGCCGACGATCACGTCGAAGTCCATCTCGTCGTAGTGCATGTACGGCTGGTCGCGCCGCAGGTCCCACTCGACGCCGGTCGATCGCAGGATGGGCCCCGTGGCGCCGAGCGCCAGCGCCTCCTGCGGGGTGATCACACCGACGCCCTGGAGGCGTTCGCGCCAGATCGGCTGGCCGGTCATCAACGTGTCGTACTCCTCGAGGCGGTCGGGCAGCATGTCGAGAATCGACAGCACCCCGTCGCGCCATCCGGCGGGCAGGTCGGCGGCAACGCCCCCGGGGCGGATGTAGTTGTGGTTCATCCGCAGGCCCGTGACATCCTGGAAGAACCGCAGTACCTCTTCGCGTTCACGCCAGCCGTAGATCATCATCGACACGGCGCCGAGGTCCATACCGTTGGTGGCCATGAACAGCAGATGGCTGGCCATCCGGCTCATCTCGGCCATCAGCATCCGGATCCACACTGCTCGCTCCGGGATGTCGCCGTCGATGCCCAACAGCTGTTCCGTGGCCATGGAGAACACCAGCTCGTTGGCGATCGGGCTGAGGTAGTCCATCCGCGTGACGTTGGTGCCGCCCTGCGCATACGTGAGGTGCTCGCCGGTCTTCTCCATGCCGGTGTGGAGGTACCCGATGATCGGCTTGCACCGCAGCACGGTCTCGCCCTGGAGTTCCAACATCAGCCGCAGCACGCCGTGCGTCGACGGGTGCTGCGGTCCCATGTTGATGATCATCGTCTGATCTTCGTCGGGATCGTCCGGGAGGCCGCCGAGCTTGGCAACGTCGGCTTCTGACATGCGCAGCACCGACCCGACCTCGCGCAGCAGCTCCTTCGCGGAGAGTTCGCTGCGCGGACGGAGCTGTTGTTCGCCTTCGTCGGTGCCCGCCACCGAGCGCTGGTAGAAGTCCGTCGTCGGGTCGGCGACCGGTGCGTCCTGGGTGGCCGTGTCGTGGTCCGCGGTCTCGGGGGCCGCGGTCTCGGGGATCGTGGTCTCGGACATCAGGTGTTCGCTCCCTTGAACTGCACCGGGATCCGGCCGATCTCGTAGTCCTTGCGCAGCGGGTGACCCACCCAGTCCTCGGGCATCAGGATGCGGGTGAGGTCGGGATGGTCGGTGAACTCGATGCCGAACATGTCGAAGACCTCTCGCTCCATCGCTTCGGAGCCGGGGTGCACGTCGAAGAGTGTGGGCAGCGTCGGGTCGTCCTCGGGCACCTGCACCCGCAGGCGAACGCGGCGGCGGTGACCCATGTCGAGGAGGTTGACGACCACTTCGAACCGCTCGGCCGCTTCGGTGTCGTCGGGGAGTGCTCGGCCGGGAAACTCGAGGTAGTCGACTGCCGTGAGGTCGATGCACATGTCGTAGCCCTCGTCGGCGAACTCCTTCACCGTGGCCAGGTAGTCCGCACGAGCGACATGGCGCACCTCCTGCGAGGCGTGGTGACGGTCCATCTCGAAACCGCTGCCTTCTACGTCGCCCATGTCCACGTCGCTCGCTTCCGGGCCGCTGATCTCGGTACCGCTCACTTCCGTGCCCCGAGCAGTACCGGCGTCGGCGACGCACCCGGCTCGATGTACTCGACGTGCACGTTCGCGCCGGCTCCGGTTTCGTCGCGTCGCTTCAAGATCTGGTTGGTCTCGATCAGCCCGTGCAGCGTCTCGATCGCGTGGATCAGCGTCTCGGGGGTCGGCGGGCAACCCGGCGCGTAGACGTCGATCGGCACGATCTGGTCGACGCCTTGCACGATCGCGTAGTTGTTGAACATTCCACCCGACGAGGCACACACGCCCATCGAGATGACCCACTTCGGTTCCATCATCTGGTCGTAGACCTGACGCTGTACCGGCGCCATCTTCTGGCTGACGCGCCCGGCCACGATCATGATGTCGGCCTGACGCGGCGAGGCACGGAACACCTCCATCCCGAACCGGGAGATGTCGTAGTGGGCGCCACCGGTCGCCATCATCTCGATGGCGCAACAGGCGAGGCCGAACGACGCCGGCCACGACGAGCGCGAGCGCGACCAGTTGACCAGGTCCTCGAGTTTGCCGGTGATGACGTTGTGCGACAGCCCGCCGAGGCCGTCGTCGAGCACATCGTTGACGATGCCCATGGTGATGACTCCTTTGCGTTTCGCTCGGACGCCGTCAGGCGGCCGCGCCGTCAGCGGCCGGCACGCGACCTTCGGTGCCGACGCGACGAACCGTGGTGGTGGACGTGCGTTCGGGTGACACCATCGCGGCGTCGGCGGCCAGGCTGCGATAGCGATGGATCGGACCCCAGTCGAGCCCGCCCCTGGCGACCTCGTAGACGAAGGTGGCGAAGAACACGACGGAGAAGGCGAGGATGGCCCAGAACCCGTAGGCGCCGAGCGCAGTGTGCGACACCGCGTAGGGGTAGACGAAGATGATCTCGATGTCGAACATGATGAACAGCATCGCCACGATGTAGAAGCTGACCGGGAACCGCTCGGGAGGCTGCCGGCTCGGCACGATCCCGCACTCGTACGGTGCTTCCTTCGCGACTGACGGGCGTCGAGGGGCCAGCAGACGCGATGCTGCGAAGCTGAGCACGCCGAAAACGACGGCAAGGATCAACAGGATGACGACGGGGAGGTACTGCCCCATTAGTGCCCCATGGTCAGACGCCGGCTCCGACCTTCTCCTGCTCGGCGTCGGCGGTGACGTCGGCAGGCGCGTCGATCTTGACCGGCGGCAACGGCTGCTCGAGGTTCGACTTCAGGACGCGGTCTCGGCGGTGCAGGAGGTAGCACAGCGCCAGGAAGATCGCGCCGGCCCCGATGGTCAGCACCGCAGGCGGCTGCCGGCGAGCACCGAGGTCGCGAACCATGTACACGTACTCACGCTGGCGGGTGTCGTCGATCTGCGGAACGGCCGGCGCACGTCCTGGTTCGGTCCGCACCGGGACGAACGGTGCCGCCTCGGCCACGACGTAGTGCGGCGTGTGGAAGAACGCGATGAAGTCGAGCGTGTCGTTGATCTTCGGGTAGCGCTCGCCACCGATGTCGAACACTTCGACGATCTGGAACTGGCCGGCCGAGAACGCTCCCTCCTCGACGAGGAGCTCGGTCGCCGATGCCTGGGCCTGACCGAAGGCCGGCGATGCCGGATCGAGCACGACCCATCCCTGATCGAGGAACGTGTTCCGCACGAGTTCGGCCGACTGGATCGGCGTGGCATCGTCGGGAACCTCGGCATTCGGATCGAGCACGCCCGACGAAGCGAGGGCGCCGACGTCCTGGAGGACGCCAGCACCGGGGACCGCCTGCCACGAAGGATCAGGGCCACGCAAACCGATGCCGTAGATCCACCACACCATGCCCATCAGCATCATCCAGCCGAACAGGCCGGCCAGCGCCACGAGGAACGCGAGGCGCGTCCCCATGTTGGTCGCCATGATGCCGTAGACGCTGCCGCAGAGGATGACGACACCGATGATGACGGTGAGGAGACCTCGGAGCTCGGGCTCCCAGCCGATTGCCAACAAGGTCATGGTCACAAGCTCCGTACGTATTCGACGATCTCACGGATCTGCTCGTCGGTGAGCAGTGATCCGAATCCGGGCATCCGGCCGCTTCCCTGGCCGTTGAGACCATAGAGCTTGCCGAACTCCGAACCGCTCTTCAGGAACGACACCAACTGCTCATCGCTGGCGAAGTGCGAGTTGACCGAACCACCGGTGAGGTTCCAGCCGAAGGCGCCCTGACCCGACACGCCGGGCTGGTCGTAGCTCCACCCGAGTGTGTGGCATCGGGCGCAGCTGTAGGCGCCGCTGCCGAGGTCGAGATTGAACAGTGCCTCGCCGATGCTGTCGGCGTCGCCGGCTTCGACCGCCCGCTCGGCGGCTGCCTGGATATCGGCCTGGAGATCGGCCGGCAGGTTCCCCGAGTCGCACACGAGCGGATCCTCGCCCTCGGCGCAGTTCTCGCGTGGGATCTGGATGCTCTTCATGTAGGCGATCAGATTGTCGATCTGCTGGGTGTTCATCGGGCCACCGCCGACGAGTCCCCACGGCGACATCGGCGAGAACGGGCGCCCGTAGTTGAGGATGAAGCGGACTTCGCTCTCGTCGAACTTGTAGAAGACGGTGTTGACCGCCGGTGCCTTCCAGTTGACCGCCTGCACTTCTTGGGTCACGGAATCGTTGACCGTGAAGGGCGCCTCGCCACCGACGCCAGCCATGCCGCCGTGGCAGCCGGCGCAGTTGAATCCCCCCTCGGCCGTGGGCGCGAACAGCTGCGAGCCCCAGCTCGCAAAACGGTTGTCCCAGCCCTCTTCGGCCCCTGCCTGTCGGCTCGGTTCGAACACCCAGTACAGGGGCAGTGCCACGACGATGATCGCCAGCATGACGACGCCGAGGAGCTGGACACGCTCGAGACGGGGCCCCTCCAGCGTCTCGTCGTCGTAGTACTCCTTGCGGTTGGCGGCCAGCTCGATCTCGGCGCCGACCTCGCGGCGGCCGGCGAAGACGTTGAACAGCCCGTAGACGATCCAGCCGCCGGCGATGATGACCAGGCCGATGACCCCGATGGTGGTTGTCGTCAGCGCGAACAGTGGCGACATCAGTGTTCGCCCGCACTGGTGCAGTTCGGACCCTCGGCCTCCTGGCCGGTGGTGTTGACGCCGATCGCCGGACCGGGGATGGTGGTGCCGGTGTCGATGGTGACGTCACCGTTGGCGGCGATCGTGGCCGGGTGACGGTCCATGCCTCGCGGTGCCGGACCACCCTTCTTCTCACCGACGCGGTTGTACTGCGACCCGTGACACTGGCACTCGAACCACTGGCTGGTCGCGCACTCGGGCACGCGGCAGCCGAGATGCGGGCACTTCTGGCTGAGCACGACGATGCCCTCGCGCATGGTGGTCAGGAGCGATTCCGGATAGACGGTCTCGGCCAGCGGGATGGCCTCGGGGGGATACTCGGTGATCCACGACCGTGCCTCGGCAGCGTAGAAGAACCCGCCGCCCTGATTGATGCCGTCCTTGATGGTGCCGAGCTTGCCGACGGTGATCGCACCGCCGAAGCCGCCCGTGCCGCTCGGCCACAGGAACGCCACGAACGACGCCGCTGCGAAACCGGCGAGGCTGACGCTCATCAGCGACACCGTCGCACGGTTGAAGAACTGGCGACGGCTGACGCCGATCACGTCCGGATCGGGTGCGGTCCACGCCACGACCTCGGTCTCGGGGCGCACCGCGACCGCAGTGCTCGAGGTACGCGAGGCCAGACCGGCGGCTTCGACGTCGGCCGCAGTGGTCTG
>JBGTIA010000325.1:0-3386 GCA_041745835.1 Ilumatobacteraceae bacterium
GGCCCTTATGCCGGTGATCGATTGGGCTGGCGGTGATCGGGTGCTCCCGATCACCGCCATAAGGGCAGATCATGCAGGTGATCGACGCTGGTGTGGTGAAGGCGAGGAGCGTGTGTCGATCACCTCCATATCAATCCAAGCCGAGCACCCGATAATCCCGGACTCCGCTGGGCTGCTCCGGAGCCGAGTGGTGACTCGTGCGCGGTGAGTTCGTTCGGGCCGACGTCGGACGCCTGCTTGGGTCGAGCAGATCGACAGTTGGCGTTTGCTCTCGCCTGGATTTCGTGGACTACGGAAACGACTGCACCTCGATCGCCAGCGGCAGCAGGTAGCGGAATTGAAAATTTCGAAATCCTCGGTCATCGGTCGTGAGTGGCTCAAGGCCCACATCGCTCGGATGGGCGTTGAGTCGGTTCCAGATCTCTTGAGCTTCGTCGCTTGATGCAACGACAATGCCGAGGTGCTCGTAGCCCGAGCAGATCATCGGGTCGGCACGCTCACGCAGATTCACATACGTGTGTTGCCCGACCGAGATCGTGAGGCGATCGGGAAGACGGAGAGACTCGATTTCGCGCCAGCCGAGGAGCGCGCTGTAGAACTCAAGCAGTTCCGCCCGCCACTCGTCGGTCAGGGTGCCGGGAAGAACGCTCATGGCGACGTGGTTCAGCCCGGTCGGTACAGCCATCAAGTCCTCCTAGCGAAGGTGTCCATACTGACCGGGTACGCGCACTCGACGCAAGAGCGGCACCTGGTCGAGGGGCTGGAAGCCGCTCGATAGTGCCGCCCGTAATCCCGACTTAAATGCTTCAGGTCGCGTGCGACTTCGGCCCAAGTCGCACATCGCATAATCCCGGTGGCCAAACGCCGAACCGGCGACCGTCGGGTATCGCGTCACGTGTGGCACCTCAACGTGCCCGGCCTGAACGGCTTCGCCGGAAGCCGAGCGCGCGGCGGGGCGTCTCGGCACCGATTGTGGCCTGGGCCCGAAGCACGGTCTTGCCAGTCGACGTGCATGCCTGTTTGAGAGTCCCGGGCTTTGCTGATTGGTGAGTTGCGTCGTCGCCGGATTGCCCGCAGTCCTACGGTTGTCGAATGTCAGAGTCACCGTCTCCTGCGCGAGATCGATGAGGTGGCGGCCGAAGCTACCGTTGGCAATCGTTCGATTGCCACGGGAGGCCATCATGATGATTGATGTCGGGGGCGTGCGTCTCTACGTCGATGTCGACGGCAAGGGGCTCGTGCCGCGTGGACCGACGATGGTGGAGCGGCCCACCGTGCTGCTGCTCCACGGCGGCCCGGGGCTCGATCACTCACCCTTCAAGCACGGAACGACCTACGACTTCACCGACGTGGCGCAGGTTGTCTACTACGACCACCGCGGCAACGGTCGCAGCGACCACGGCTCCGAGGCGGACTGGCGCCTCGACGTCTGGGCCGATGACATCGTTCGCC
Source organism: Ilumatobacteraceae bacterium (assembly GCA_041745835.1). Taxonomy (GTDB): domain Bacteria; phylum Actinomycetota; class Acidimicrobiia; order Acidimicrobiales; family Ilumatobacteraceae; genus Sva-07. The sequence continues at coordinate 1,453 of JBGTIA010000325.1, forward strand.
TCTGCGACGCACTCGGCATCGACCGACCCATCGTGATCGGCGAGTCCTTCGGCGGCTTCGTCGCCCAGCGGTACCTCGCTCGACACCCAGAGCACCCGAGCAAGGTGGTCCTGGGTTGCACGTCACCACGGTTCGACATTGAGATTGTCGTCGCTGCGTTCGGGCGGCTCGGCGGCGAAGCTGCTGCGGACGCGGCCCGCGACTTCTGGACCCGTGGTCCCGAAGCGATCTTTCCGTACCTCGAACACTGCATACCGCTCTACAGCGTCGAGCCCGACGACCCCGACGTGCTCGCACGCCAGATCATGAACCTCGAACTCATGGCCCACTTTCAAGCCGGAGAGCAGCACACCGTGGACCTCGCAGCGGGCCTCGCCGCAGCAACGTGCCCCGTCCTCGTCCTCGCCGGCGAACTCGACCCCGTCTGTCCGATCGAGATGAGCGAGGAGATCGTGGCCGCACTCTCCAACGCGGACGTCACACTCGAACGAATTCCAAACGCAAGCCACGACGACGTCGGCGCACGAAGCTCCGAAACGATCCGCACGTTCATCACAGCAAGCGACTAGCGCTCGCGCGATCGCCGCCCATACGCCGATCGTCCCACTCGGTTCGACCGAAGCCGAACGAGCACCGTTCGAGTCGGCGGCGGATTTGGTCGATGACACAACTATGGCGAGTGCAGAACCGCCACACTGCACGAACGTCGACCACGCATAACGGGCTCTTCTCGTTGAGGTGGGGAGTGGGCTTGGGGTGAGGGTCCCCCGGTGGGTGCAGGGATCCCGCCATCGTTGGAGTTGTTCTACGACTTCAACGGCGAGGAGATCCCTGCGATGGGAGACGGTAGTGGGCTGGCTGAGGCCATGCTTGGACTCGATGGTGTGCGCGTCACCGGCGTGTCCGAGGCGAACGGTGAGGTGACGATCGAGGTTGAAACGACCGAGTCGTTCGCGTGGTGCGAGCGGTGTGGGTGTCGGGCGGAGTCGCAGGATCGGATGTGGGTCGATGTGCGCGATCTGGAGTGTTTCGGTCGGCCGACCCGACTCCGGATCTGGAAGCGCCGATGGCGATGCCGCGAGCCGTTGTGTGCAGCGCGGACGTGGACCGAACCACTCGAGTTCTTGGACGCCCAGGTCGTGCTGACGCGGCGGACCGGTGCCGAAGCATGTCGCCGTGTTGGCGAGTTGGCGCGCCCGGTGTCGCAGGTGGCGGATGAGTTCGGGGTGTGTTGGGAGACGGTCATGAACGCCGTGGTTGAGCACGGCACCCCGCTCGTCGACGACCCGAACCGAGTCGGAGCCGTGCACCAGCTCGGTGTGGATGAGACGTCGTTCCTGCGAGCGAACCGGCACCATCACACGATCTACGCGACCGGTCTCGTCGACCTCGAAGGGCGTCGGGTGATCGACATGGTCGAGGGCAACGCAGCTGTTGACCTGCGCAAATGGACCGCCAACGCGGATCCGGCCTGGCTCAAGGGCATCGAGGTCGTCGCCACAGACCTGGCCCAGTCGTTCCGGGCTGGGCTGTCGCCGCACCTCGATCACGCCGTGCGAGTTGCCGATCCGTTCCATGTGGTGCGCGTCGCGAACCGCTGCTTGGACGCGGTTCGACGCCGGGTGCAGAACCAGACGCTCGGCCATCGCGGCCGCAAGGACGACCCGCTCTATCGGATCCGAAAACTGTTGCTCACCGGCTCCGAGCGGCTCAACGAACGCGGCCGTGATCGGATCCTGCTGTCGTTGCGGACTGGTGACCCCAACGACGAAGTCGTCGGCGCATGGCTCGCGAAGGAGAGTGTGCGCGACGTCTACCTTGCGTCCAACTACGACGACGCAGCGGTGCTGTTTGACAAGGCCATCGCCGGCCGTCGAGCCGACGAAGTTGCCGAGGTCCGCTCGCTCGGCAACGCGCTCGTGTCGTGACGCACC
>JBGTIA010000326.1:0-6818 GCA_041745835.1 Ilumatobacteraceae bacterium
ACGAGGCCCTTGTCGACGGTGCGGTTGACGATCGCCGAGATCGTCATGCCCGGAACGGAGTTGACGATCTGGTTCGTCAACCCGCTGCCCATGAAGCCGGCGCCGACGAGGCAAACCCTGATCGGGGTGCCTGCGGCTTCCAGCGCCTGGAGTCGGTCGTCGATGATGATCACGATGACGCCCCGGCACGCTGCGCGAGTTCGACGAGCATGGTTCGGTCTCCGAGGGGCGGCCACTCACGGTCCTTGTCACTGATCATGCTCGGGTCCGACGGCCAGGAGATGCCGAGGACGGGATCGTCGTATCGCAGTCCGCGCTCGGTGTTCGGGGTGTAGGGCTGACTGACCTGGTACAGCACTTCGGTGTCGTCCTCGAGAGTTTGATAGGCGTGAGCGAACAACGGGGGGATGAAGAGCGCTCGATGGTTCTCGGCGGTGATTTCCACGGAGATATGACGCCCCAGTGTGGCCGAGTCCGGGCGCAGATCGACGATGACGTCGAGAATTGCCCCACGCGTGCAGCGCACGAGTTTCGCCTCGGGGGCATCGGCAGTCTGGAAATGGAGGCCGCGCAGCGTGCCGGCGACACGGTTGTACGAGACGTTGCACTGCGCCACGGCCGGCTCGAGTCCGGCCTCCATGAACTCGTCGCGGCAGAACGAGCGCGCGAAGAACCCGCGGTCGTCGGCGAGTTGGTCGACGTCGACGACGACGGCGCCGGGGATCGAGGTGGAAGTGAACTTCATACGACGTCGTCTTCGGGGCAGTCTCTGTTCACTGGGACGAACGCGTCGCTACCACGTGGCCGTCCACGGCGTGGCGCCGCTGGCCCAGAGATCTTCCAGGTAGATCTTGTCGCGAATGGTGTCCATGCACTGCCAGAATCCCTCGTGACGGTAGGCGCAGAGTTCCCCCGCCTTGGCGAGCGCCTCCATCGGCGAGCGAGACCAGTCACAGTCACCAGGGATGAAATCGAAGACCTCGGGTTCGAGCACGAAGAACCCACCGTTGATCCATCCGGCGTCCAGCTGCGGCTTCTCCATGAACGACCGGACCTGATCGCCGTCGATGTCCATCTGACCGAACCGAGCGACCGGATGGACGGCGGTGACCGTCGCCAACTTGCCGTGCGAACGGTGGAAGTCGACCAGCTGGTCCAGCGGGATGTCGGCGACTCCGTCACCATAGGTCATCATGAACGTGCCGTCGCCGAGGTGGTCGCGAGCATTCATCATCCGTCCGGCAGTTTCGGTGCTCTGGCCCGTCTCGATGAGGTCGATGCACCACGATTCGTCATGCTCGTCGTGTCGGACGACCGACCCGTCGCGTAGCTGCACGGTGAGGTTTCCGGCGAGCGAGCCGTACTCGGCGAAGTACTTCTTGATGTACTCGCCCTTGTAGCCCAGCGCAATGACGAACTCGTCGAAGCCACATCCGCTGTAGGACTTCATGATGTGCCAGAGGATCGGTTGCCCGCCGATCTCGACCATCGGTTTGGGCCGGACCTCCGTTTCTTCGGCCAGGCGCGAACCGAAGCCGCCCGCCAGGATTAAGGTCTTCACGACGTTGTACTCCACTCGTGATCGTCGTCTGGTCCGCCACCAGACTCGGACGGACAGTCTGCCGCCGGGTGTCATCGATGTCAACCTCGCTCGACGCGCCGAGCGATACACTTCCGCCCGGCGGAACACGCTCAAGACAGGAGAGCGAGCATGCACGAGCGGGAACCAGGAACGACGATCCGGCAGTCGGGTCCGATGGAGCTGCCCGACGGTTTCTCGGCGGTGACGGAGTGGCTGGCATGGGGGGCCCGGCTCGATCCCAGTGCGCCGGCGATCCAGGACAGCGATCGGTGCCTCACCCACCAGCAGTTCGACGTGCTGACCGATCGTGTGGCGGCTGAACTGTTCGAGAGAGGAGTGCGACCCGGCGAGCGCGTCGGTCTGTGCATCGATCGGTCGATCGGGCTCGTGGCCGGCCTCGTCGGCATCCTCAAGTGCGGAGCGGTCTACGTACCGCTCGATCCGACCTACCCCCGTGAACGCCTCGAGGTGATGCAGCAGGATGCCGCACTCACTCTCACGCTCGTGAGCCGCAGACACCACGACTGGATCGCCGCTGCGGGCGGCAAGGTCCACGTGTGGGAGGACCTCGTCGACGTGCTCGGCGACGATGACGTCGTCCCCACCGTCGAGCCGGTCGACCACGATCCCGAGCGTGCCGTGTTCGTCGTGTTCACGTCGGGATCGACGGGCCGACCGAAGGGGGTCGAACTGCCCCACCGGGCCGTTGCGAACCTCGTGCGGTGGCAGCTCGCACGACGCTCGTTTGGCCACGCAGCACGCGTGCTGCAGTACTCGAGCATCAGCTTCGACGTGTCGCTGCAGGAGATCACCACGACGCTCGCTTCGGGCGGTCACCTGTTCATGGTGCCCGACGACGAACGGCGTGATCCCCGCCGCCTCCTGCAGTTGCTCGGCGAGATGGACATCGAGCGACTGTTCCTGCCGTTCGTGGCGCTGCGGAGCCTCGTCGAGGTCGCACGACACGGCGATGGTCTGCCCCACACCCTGACCGAGGTGATCACGGCGGGAGAGCAGCTCCGTGTCGACGATGCACTGCGGGCGACGTTCGCCGCGCGCCCCGGGATCACGCTCGACAATCAGTACGGCCCGTCGGAGACGCACGTGATCACGGCACATCTGCTCGACGGTGACCCGCTGGAGTGGCCCGATCTCCCCCCGATCGGCAGGACGATCGCGAACTGTGAGGTCCGACTCCTCGACGAGCAGCAGCGCCTTGTCGTGGACGGCGACGTCGGTGAGTTGTATCTGGGTGGACGCAATCTGGCGCTCGGCTACATCGGGCGGCCGGAGCTGACCGCGGAACGATTCGTGACGATCGCAGGCGACGGAGGCGAACGTCGGTACTACCGCACCGGCGACCTCGGACGTGTCGACGATCACGGAGACATCCATTTCCAGGGACGTGCCGACCACCAGGTCAAGATTCGGGGTCATCGGGTCGAGCCCGGCGAGATCAGCGCGGTCGCGAGCCGGATGCCGGGTGTCGCGCAGTGCCTCAGTCACACGTTCCACAAGGCGTCCGGGGCACCGTTCGTCGTCACGTACTACGTCGCCGGGGGCGACGCAGCAGATCCGGGCGTGACGCCGTCCGACCTGCGCCAGCACCTGCGAGCCAACCTGCCCGACTACATGGTGCCGGCGTTCGTCGTTCGCGTGGATGACATCGCGCTCGGACCGAGCGGCAAGGCGAACCTCCAGACGCTGCCCGATCCCCGCCACTCCACGACCGGGGCAGCACCCGCCTACACCACCGACACCGAGCGACGCCTGGCGGCGATCTGGACCGACGTACTGGAGTTCCCCAACCTTCCGCCCGACGTCGACTTCTTCGATCTCGGTGGCGACTCACTGGCTGCGGTCACCCTGTTCCTGCGCATCGCCGAGGAGTTCGACACCGAGCTTGCGCTGGCCACCATCGTCCAGGCACCCACGTTGCGGGCGCTGGCCTCGCGCATCGACGCAGCCGCCTCACGCGGCGACGACGGGTATCGATCCTTGCAGGTGCTCCAGGAAGGCGCGCCAGGGGTACCGCCGCTCGTGCTGGTGCACGGCGGCGGTGGCAACGTGTTGATCTTCTCGGAGCTGGCGGTCAATCTCGGATCGGCACAGCCGCTCTACGCCTTCCAGTGGGCGGGATGGGACGGCCACCGCGGGGAGGCGACGGTCCCCGAGATGGCCGATGCCTACGTGCGCGAGCTCCGCCGATTCGCACCGGTTGGCCCGTACCGCCTGGGCGGCCACTGCATCGGTGGCCTCATCGCCATCGAGATGGCGCACCGCCTCGTCGAACTCGGCGCCGAGATCGACGGACCGCTGATCGTCTCCGACGCTCCGAATCTGTCGGCGCGGTCACACCGTGCCGACGAGCCCGACAGCGACCCCGACTCCCAGCGTCGATTCGAGGCGACGGTCGACACGCTCCGTTCACGGGTTCCCGAAGGGCTCCGTAGCGACGGCTGGCGCGGGCGAACCGCCGCCGAGGTCGCCGAAAGTTCCGCTCTGCCAGCGAAACTCGATCCGGTGCGTGCGGTGTTGCATCGCTTCCCCTGGATGCTGCGCAGCGCAAAGGCCGCCCGCACGGCGCTGCAGATGGCGCGTCTACGGCTATTGCTCAGTCTGGGACGCGACGTTCCGATGGATCAGCGCGAGCTGTACTGCACCGAGACGTTGATCCGTGCCGCCCGACGCCATCGCCCGCGACCGTGGGACGGCGACGTGGTGTACTTCCGCACGTCAACGTTCGCGGCGAGTCAGATGGCCCTCGACGGCTGGTGGGACGACGTCGAGATGGGCTTCGGCGAACTGTGCACGGGGCGATTCGAGTCGCACGTGGTCGGTGGCCGGCACAACGAGCCGTTGAAGCTCCCCTGGGTGGCCGAGCGAATCCAGGAAGCGTTCAGTCCACCGACCAGGTGAGACCGCGCTCGACTGCCGACGTCGTGTAGGCGGAGAGCTGCCCACGGCTGTATTCCGCGATCCCGTCGGGGCCGTCGGTGTAGAAGCGGCGGTACCAGTCGGCGGTCATCTGCATCGTCTCGTCGAAGTCGAGCACGCACGTCCAGCCGAGCAGGCTCATCGCCTTGTCACAGGCGAGCTTGAGCAGACCGGCTTCGGGAAAGTGCGCCTGCGTTTCGTCGATGGTCAGGTCGAGCGTGACGAGATGCCGCTGCAGGGCCGTCACGACCTCGCGGACCGTGTTGACGGCTGCGGCCGGTGGCCCGAAATTGAACGCCTCGCCGTGCAGCTCCGGCCGACCGGTGAGGGCTGCGGCGAGTTGGAGATATCCGCTGAGCGGCTCCAGGACGTGCTGCCATGGACGTGTCGACTGCGGGCGACGGATCGTGACGTTCTCACCCTCCGACCACGCCCGAGCGACGTCCGGGACGAGACGGTCGGCCGACCAGTCGCCGCCGCCCACGACGTTGCCGGCCCGTGCGACTGCGATCCGGACCTGGGAATCGGCGAAGAAGGAACGAGTGTGACTCGAGACGATGATCTCGGCGGCCGCCTTGGACGCCGAGTACGGGTCGGCTCCTCCGAGACGGTCGTCCTCCCGGTAGCCGTAGTAGGTCTCCACGTTCTCGTAGCACTTGTCCGACGTGATCATCACGGCGACGCAGGGTTCGGCGACACGACGGAGGCCCTCGAGCACGTTGGCGTGTCCGAGCACGTTCACGCTGTAGGTGCGGATCGGGTCGACGTAGCTGGCGTGCACCAGGGCCTGTGCAGCCAGATGGAACACGAAGTCCGGAGCTTCGTCGGCGACTACCTGTGTCACGGCCTCGGTGTCGACGACGTCGATCCAGTGAGTCCGCGTGGTCGAGTCGAGACCTGCAGCGACGTAATGCGCCGGGTCGGTGGGGATTCCGTCGGCGAGCCCGACGACTTCGGCGCCCAACTCCTGCAGCCACATCGTCATCCATGTGCCCTTGAACCCGCTGTGCCCGGTCAGCAGCACCTTGCTGCCCTCGAAGACGTTGTTGAAGGTCACTTGGCGACTGCTTTCGTGGGGGGTCGTGCTTCTCATGGTCCCGTCGATGCTCGAACAGCACGGGGAGTCGACACCGAAGTGGTGATCGGTGACGACGTGGCGCCCACCTTAGGTCACGGGATGGAGAGCGGTACCGAAGCAGTTCGACTTGAGGGTCTCTTGACCCTGGGACGGAGGGACCTCCCGCTACGGTGGCAGCAAGCGGACCCTGGAGGAGAATGACTGTGCGCGTACGCGACGCTTGCGGCAGCGGAAACTGACCATGGATCGTGACGTCAATGCCTTGCTCGTCTCGCCTCCCGCGCCGGTGTGGGGCGCTCAGATCTACTTGCTGAACCAGATCGACAGCTTGCGCGAGCGTGGTGTCGACCTGACGCTCGGCACCACGGGTGACTCACCGTTCGCCGCGGCATGGCGTGAGCGTGGGCTCCCCCTCGTCGAGCTCGGGTTGCACGAGCACCTCGGGCTGCGCGTCGACGGTTCATCGAAACGACCGAGCATCGCAGCGCTCGCCAAGATGTCGGCGGCCGTCGGCGACAACGCTCGCCGCCTCGCCATGGTCGCGCGCCGCTACGACATGCTCTACTCCTTCTCCCTGCCCACGCATCTGGAGTCGGCGCTCGCTGGTCGGATGTCTCGGACGCCGGTAGCGCTCGACCTCGTCGACCTCGTCCGACCGGGCGTCGGGCAACGGGTGCTGCGCACGGCTGCCCGCTTGGCGACGCTCACCGTGGCCAACTCCTCTGCGACTGCGTCGGTGTTGGGCTCTGCGGGTCCGGTACGGATCATCCATCCCGGCATCGACCTCGACCGCTTCCATCCGGGCCCTCCTCGCCCGTCGCTGCGCGCTGATCTCGCCGGTGACGCCGAGTGCCCGCTCGTCGGAATCGTCGGTCGGCTCGACGAGGGCAAGGGTATTCACGTGCTGGTGGACGCGATGGCCCGCCTCGACGGCGCGTGCTCGATGGCGCGCCTCGTCGTCGTCGGCGACAAGGGCACCGATGCAACCGACTATGCCGACCGGATCCGCCGACGGGCCGACGAGGTGTTGGGAGATCGCGTGCACTTCGTCGGACGCCGCAACGACATTCCCGACATCATGCGGGCACTCGACGTGCTCGTCGTCGCGGCCGTTGCCGAGCCGTTCGGCCTCACCGCGCTCGAGGCGCAGGCATCACGAACACCCGTCATCGGCACGGACGCTGGTGGGCTGCCCGAGTTCGTCGAACACGAGGTGACCGG
>JBGTIA010000327.1:0-4433 GCA_041745835.1 Ilumatobacteraceae bacterium
TCCGCCCTGCCCGACCGAGGCCGTGACCGGCAGGTCGAGACGGGCGCCCAGTTCGGCGGCGACAGCAGCGACCTCGTGAGCTGCGGCGTCGTGCACTCCGGTGTCGTCGACGCCTGCGACGAGGGGTGCCGCCATGGGATAGGCCCCCACGACCGGCGTCTGCCAAGCGGTGACCAGTCGAACGTCGGCGGCGCGACGCTCGGCGTTGGCCGCCGCCCACTCGAGTGCATTCGTGGCGCAGCTCGAGCCGTCGAGGCCCACGACCCACGTTCCGAGTTCGGCAACCGACGCGGAGACCGAATCGACCACGACGTCCGTCGTCACCATCTGACAACCCTTTCCCCCATCGGGACCCTCCTCCAGCCCCTCGGTTGTGACGAATCCTTGTCCACTCATCGATTGAAGCCGCCGCACGGGTGGCACGGGCAGGGCCGAAAGTCATTCGCGCCCGCACGAGGGAGCAGCCTGTACCCCTTGGGGTATCATGATGCCATGTCGATCACCCGTTGTCTCGCCGCCGGCCTCGCCGGATTCAGCTTGCTGCTCGTCTCGTGTGGTCGTTCCGAACCGCCCGCAGGCGATGCCGACCCTGCGTCGACAGGCGACGTGACCGATGCTCCGGCCGACGTTGCGACCGACAAGCCGACCGTCATCACGGGGATCTCGACGATCTCGGTCGACGAGGCTGCGGCGATCGCCGACAACCCGCCGGCGAACCTCGTCGTGCTCGACGTGCGCACCCCGGAGGAGTTCGCCGAAGGACACCTCGACGGCGCCGTGCTCGTGGACTTCTACGACGTTGACTTCGCCGAACAATTGGGAGCACTCGACACCGACGTCGCCTACCTGGTGTACTGCCGGTCGGGCAACCGCAGCAGCCAGGCCATGCAGGTCATGGAGCAGCTCGGCTTCTCGTCAGCTGCCGATGTCGACGGCGGCATCGTGGCCTGGAGCGCCGCCGGCCTCCCCGTCACCACTGATTGACGCAACGGCCTCGACCGGACCCGGCGCCGCGCCTCGCGGCCGAGCCAGCACACGTGTGAACTCGGCGCCCACCAGCACGATCTGGGCCTCGTAGTAGATCCACAGCAGCACCAGGAACACACTCCCGGTCGCGCCGGCCAGCGACGACGACGCAAAGCGTCGCAGGTACGCGCCCACGAGCACGGTGCCGACCGCCAACATGACGGAGGTGACCACGGCGCCCACCACCGCAGCACGCCATGGGATACGGACGTCGGTGAGATAGCGGAACAGCAGCGTGACGACCCCGGTGGCGAGCGCCCACGACGTCGCCAGACCGATCAGCTCCTGGAGCGAGGTGACGATCGCAACGTCGGGCACGAGTTGATCGAGCAGGCCGGAGACGGCGTTGAGCGCGAACGACACGATGATGACGGCGCCCGCACCGGCCACGACGAGGAACGCCACCAACCGACGCAGGATCGTCTGGCGGATGCCCGACCGGACGGGTCGCTCCCAGATCGCGTTGAACGCGTCCTGGAGGGCCAGCACGAGCAGCGACGCCGTGAGGAACAGCGACGCAACACCGACTACTCCGAGGCCAGCGAGCGTCCCGGAGCTGTCCAGCACGCTCGCGAGCGCCCCAGCGACGGCGTCGGCGTCGACACCGAGCAACGTCGAGAGCTGTTCGGCGAGATACGACTGAACGTCACCCTGCGAGATCACCAGCCCGGCGAGGGCAAGTGCCACAGCCAGCATGGGCACGAAGGCGAACAGGCCGTAGTAGGCGAGCCCGGCACCGAGTCGAATCGTGCGGTGATCGCGCCACTGCTCGTAGGTCTCGATCCCCAGGTTCCATGCCCGACGGGTGACCTCACGAGCCCGATCGGCGAACACCGCGCCGATGCTAGAGGACCGATGCTGGAGAGCCGATGCTGCGCGTGCCGATGCCGGAGAACCGACGCTCGGGCTTGCGGTCGTCAGGTCGGGGCAGGCAACGACGGTCCGGCGAACTCGAGCCAGGCGCCGTAGCCGCCGAGGAGATCGGACACGTCGGTGAAACCGGCCCGGCGCAGCACACTGGCGGCCACCGACGAGCGGTACCCACCGGCGCAGTACACGACCGTCGGCGCATCGCGCCGGAGTTCGGCGAAGCGGTCGGGCAACTGTCCGACCGGCATCTCGATGGAGCCGTCGATGCTGCCGATCGCGATCTCACCCGGGTTGCGGATGTCGATGATCTGGAGTCCGTCGATCTCGGAACGCCGGCGCTCGAATTCTGGGACGGTCAACCGCGACGCTCGCGCCGTGCGCTCGGGATGCTCGGCCATCACGGCGAACGGGTCGGCGAGGTACCCGACGACACGGTCGAAACCGATTCGACCCAACCGGTTCCGTGCCTCGATCTCGAAGCCGGGGTCGGCGACGAGCACGATGTCGCTATCGCTCGGCACCACCGAGCCGGCGAACTCGGCGTAGCGCCCGTCGAGCCCGACGTTGACGGACCCGACCAGGTGTCCGCGAGCGAACTCCTCCGGCGCTCGACCGTCGAGCAGGATGGCGCCGGCGTCGCAGAGATGCGTGGCCGCTTCGAGGTCGAGGGCGACGAGTGGAGCGTTCTCGTCGAGCAGTGGGCGATCCTTGCGGTTCAACAGCGCGTCGTACGCGAAGTACGACGGCGCAGGCGGCTGGCCCTCGGTCACGAGTGCGATGAACGTCTCCTTGTCCGGAGCGACGAGCGCGTAGTTGTTCACCCGCTGATCGCCGATCGTCGACCAGGTCTCGGTCGACAGGTTCTTGCCGCACGCCGACCCCGCACCGTGTGCGGGGTAGACCCGGGTGGCGTCGGGCAGCGTCAGGAGTTGCTGGTGGAGGCTGTCGTACAGCTTGTCGGCGAGCTCGTTGCGTGTGTAGCCCTGCGACGAGAGCAAATCGGGCCGACCGACGTCACCGATGAACAGGGCGTCTCCGGTCAGTACGCCGTAGGGCACCTCGTCGTCGACGTGCTCCCAGACGACGATGCTGATCGACTCGGGCGTGTGCCCCGGGGTGTGTCGGATCTCGAGCTGCACGCCACCGAGCGAGATGCGCTCGCCGTCGGCGAGTTTGCGTGACGCGAATTCGGTCTCGGCGACGGAGGAGTACCCGATCTCGGCGCCCGTGGCGGCGGCCAGCTCGAGGTGCCCGGAGAGGAAATCGGCGTGGAAGTGGGTCTCGATGACGAGCTCGATGGTGAGGCCGTCAGCTGCTGCATCGCACACGTACTCGTCGATGTCGCGGCGCGGATCGACCACGACGGCTCGACCTGTCGTCTCGTCGCCGATGACGTAGGACGCCTGCGACAGACATTCGAGGTAGTACTGCGTGAACTTCATGGTTGCACCTTTCGCCTGCTGGCTCACCTGATGGCGTTCCCACCTGTCGGCCGTCGTTCCACCTGTCGGCCGTCGTTCCCGACGACCGACCGTCGTGCGATGTCCAACATACCCCATGGGGTACATATTCGCCGAACGTCCCCTCCGATGAGGGTACGTTGTCCAAGATGCAGCGTCGTACCGGCATGACCGTCATGCGAGCAGCGGCCGTCGCCGTGGCGAGCGTGCTCCTCACCGGGTGCTTCACACTCGAAGCCACCTTTACGATCAAGGACGACTCCACGGCCGACATCGACTACCTCGTCTTGATCGACGCCGAGCAGCTCCAGGAGTTCGCCGGCATGCTGGGCGAGGATGCAGGAGCGCTCGACGATCTGTCCGGCGACGCCCTGCTCGAGGAGCTGACCGGCGACGAGGACCCGTGCGGCGGTCTCACCGAGGAACTCACCGAGTACGAGACCAGCATTCGCGAGATCAACGAGGACGGCAGCGTGGGAGTGGGGTGCACGGTCAGCAACGTCCCGATCGCCGAACTCGTCTCGCTCGGCGACGACACCTCGTCGTTCAGCATCGAGCAGGACGCCGAGGGAACTCGCTTCAATGCCGTCCTCGAGGGGGTCGACGAGATCACCGGTGCCCCGTCGGAGACGGGGGCGATGACCGACATGCTCGGCGTCACCCTCGACGACCTCTTCTCGATCAAGTTCATCGTCACTGCGCCGGGATCCCTCGGCGAGAACAACGCCTCGTCCACGGATGGATCGACCGCCACGTGGGACATCAAGCCAGACTCGGACTTCGTCAGCGACGGTGACGCCACGATGACCGCGGAGTGGACGCCGGACGGAGGTGACAGCGGTTCGTCGATCTGGATCGTCGTCGCGATCATCGCTGCGGTCGCCGCGATCGCCGCCGTTGCGATCGTGCTGCTGAAGCGCTCGAAGAAGTCCACTGCTGACGCCGCCGACACGTCGTTGGGCGGCCCCGCACCGGACACGATGATGGCTCCACCCGGCCCAGCGGGAATGGCCCCGCCGGCGGGCGCAACGCCGCCGTCCGATCCGAGCACTCCGCCGCCATCCCCCATTGCGTCCG
>JBGTIA010000328.1:0-2414 GCA_041745835.1 Ilumatobacteraceae bacterium
GTTTCAGGCCGCCCGTTCGGGAGCGCAAGAGGCTGCGGTCGCCGACCTGCGCACCGGCGTCATCGTGATCGATCCGATCGCGGCGAACCGAGCTGCGGCGTCGACGGCTGGAGCGTTGTTCACGAGCTACGGGGTCGACGGTGCCGTCACCTCCGTCGACGTGCAGGCCGACCGTGTGTCCGTCACCGTCACGATCACCGACGACGGTCGCTCGGTCACGGGCGCAGGCACGGTCCGAACGGAGCGGACACCATGACGGTCGTCGACGGCAGTCGTTCCCCTTTCCCGACGTCGTGTCCCACTGTTCCGGTTGCGGGCGCCGACCACATCGAGCCGAACGGACAGGAGGACACGTGAGCGAACGCGATCCGCACCGCTGGGTCCGTTTCGGTGCGTCGGTGATCGCGCTGCTGTCCATCGCTGTCGCAGTGCCCATCGGTCTGGTTGCTGCGTCGCGATCGAGGTTCGCGTCGGGCAACCCCCTTGCGGGTGCGGACCCACCGTGGAGGTGGGGCTCGGGTGACGTCGGCGATGCGCTGTCAGGTCCGATTGCCGACGACACGGTGATCGACGGCATCATCCGCTCGAGCCTGTGTGTGGTATGGCTGGCTGTTGCGATCATCGTGGTGACGACGCTCGTCGAGGTGGTCCACGCCGTACGCCACCACGGCCTTGCGTTCCCCGACGTGCGCGGCGTCGGCTGGGCGCAGTCGATCGCCAGGTTCATCGCGGTTGGGCTCCTCGCTGTCGTGCCGATGATGACGCCAGCGACATCGCTGGCATCGACGCTCGGTGCCCGGTCGGCGGCCCCTACGTCGTTCGACGGACCCAGCGTTGCGTTCACGCCCGCGACGGTAAAGGTCGTCCCGGCCCGAACGTGGACTCCCACCGCACCCAGTCCGGCGGCAGACACGGCTGGTGGCGTGCACGTCGTGACGTCCGGCGAGTCGATCTACTCGATCGCCGTCGACCTGGCCGCCGGCGACTCGACGCGCGTGTTGGAGATCGCCGACGCGATCATCGACGCCAATCTCGGCACGGTGATGCCGGGTGGACAGCGCTTCACGAATCCTGCGTACGTCGAAGTCGGCTGGGCCCTGCAGATCCCGGGCGGCGTGGCCGGCCCGCGATCCGTTGTGGACCCCGTCACGACGAACGGAGTCGACGACGCAGTCGCATCGACGTACATCGTCGAGCCAGGAGACACGCTCTGGGACATCGCCGACGAGCAGCTCGGCGATCCGGCGGCGTGGTCGGAGGTCTGGGAGCGCAACGCCGGCGACGACATGGGCAGCGGGCGCACGTTCGACGACCCCAACGTGATCCTGCCCGGCTGGAAGCTCGAACTCGCCGACATCAAGCCGCCCGTCGCAGCGCCGGTCGACGTCGAGCTCTCTGCAGTCGAGGAGTCGACCGCGACCCCGGATTCGCAGCCGGAAAGGACACCCGTCGAGCCTGCACTCGACGAGTCCCCACTCGACGAGGCAGCACCGTCACCGTCGCTCGACGTACCGGTCGCCAACGGACCGCTGCCGCTCACTCCGACGACCCCGCTGGACTCGACGACGAGTACGACCAGTACGACGATGGGTCCTGCTGGCGCCCCATCCGGTGCCGACACCAATCTTCCCTCAACAGATGCGCCGGCACCCGAGGCGCCGTCGCCGATCCGGCTGGAGCACGCTGCGTTGTTGGCGGCCGGGGTCCTGGCACTGGTCGGTGTCCGTCGACGCCAGCGCCTGCGTGCAGCGATGCCACGTCACCGGGTGCCCGAGCCACGGGCGGAGGTGGCACTCACCGAGCGCAAGCTCCGAACCATCGACGCCGGCGAGCGGATCCTCCGCGCAGATGTGGCGTGCCGGGCGGCGGCGCGGTCGCTGATCGACACAGGCAGTCAGATCGGATGGATCGAGGTGTCATCCGACGGCGATCTCGCGCTTCGGCTCACCGCACCTGCAGTGCTGCCACTGCCGTGGATCGGCGGCGGCCAATCGTGGAACTTGGGTGCTGAGGTCCCCGTCGAGATGCTCGGCGAGGACGCTCGCCAGGTCGGTCAGCCCTGCGTTGCGCTCGTGCAGTTGGGAGTCACAGCCGCCGGGAGCGAACTGCTTGTCGACCTCGAAGCGTGCGGTGTGCTGGCAGTGGTCGCTCGGTCCGACCAAGCCGACGAGGTGGTGACAGCGATCGCAACGGCGCTGGCGTCGTCGCTCTTCGCCGAGGTCGCCCATCTCGTCGCGGTGTCGATCCCCGAGGCTGCCCTGCTGAACCACCGCAGCGCACACGTCGTCGCGTCGGCTGACGCCGCGTTGGAGCTGGCGTGTTCGCTGGCGGGGAGTACGGCGCTGAACGATCGGACGTCGTTCGAGTTGCGCTCGTTGCGCACCGGGGGCGAGATGTGGGAACCCGCCGTCGTC
>JBGTIA010000329.1:0-3583 GCA_041745835.1 Ilumatobacteraceae bacterium
GCCACGATGGCGGCTGCCCTGCTTCGGATGGGCCGGATCTCGGGTGTCAAACGCCCGGCGATCGCCACGCCGATCCCGGTTCCCGGCGCCAAGCCGACCGTGTTGCTCGACGCCGGCGCCAACGCCGAGGTGCAACCGGAGTGGCTCGTGCAGTTCGCGCTGATGGGGTCGGTCTACGCACGGCATCGCTTCGGCACCGAGTCGCCTCGTGTCGGCCTGCTGTCGATCGGCGAGGAGCCGGGCAAGGGCGACACGCTGCGCAAGGAGGCCTACGAACTGCTCGCTTCGGCGGCGCAACTCAACTTCGTCGGCAACGTCGAGGGTCGCGACGTGATGAGCGCCGAGCTCGATGTGTGCGTCACCGATGGCTTCACGGGCAACGTCGTGCTCAAGACGCTCGAAGGTGGCATGCAGGTGGTCATCAAGGCCCTGCTCGACGCCTTTGCCGCCGAGGAGCACTACAAGCCGCACGCCGACGCGCTGATGCCGGCGTTGCTGCCGCTCTACGAGTCGCTCAGTCCCGACACGTACGGCGGCGCGGTGATGCTGGGAGTCGACGGCGTCTGCATCATCGCCCACGGTTCGTCCGGCGCGACAGCGATCGCCAATGGCATCGGGGTCGCCCGCGACATGGTGGAACACGACATGGTGGGCGAGATCCGGGCGGCGATCGCAGGCAACGCTCGCTGACCGGTCCGAGAACTACACTCGGCGCCCGTGCCAGCAGATTCCGCCCCACTCGAACGCCCACTCGAACGCAATGAGATCTTCGAGATCGTCCGCGACCGCCTCGCCGACATCCTCGAGATCGAGCCCTCGACGATCACCGAGGGACAGTCGTTCGTCGACGACCTCGACGCCGACTCGTTGGCGCTGATCGAACTGGTCGAGGCGCTCGAGGAGCAGCTCAGCGATCGCATTGCGGATTTCCGCATCGACGACGAGGACCTGGAAGACCTCAAGACCGTTCGCGACGCAGTCGACTACGTCCACGAACGGGCCACGGCGAGCTGATCGCCACGTGACCGAGCCCGACAACGATCAGCCACGGGCTGGTCTGGTCGAACTGGCCGATCGCATCGGCTACCGGTTCGTCGACTGGAGTCTGCTCGAACGGTCGCTCGCCCATCGGTCGTGGTGCGCCGAGACTCCCGGCACGATCAGCAACGAGCGCCTGGAGTTCCTCGGCGACGCCGTGCTCGGCTGGGCGATTGCCGACATCGTGTACCACCGCTACCCGGTCGCCGAAGGCCAACTCACCGACCTGCGAAAAAGTGTGGTCAACGCGATCGCACTCGCCGAGGTCGCCCAGACCGTCGGTCTCGGTGACCATGTGCTGCTGGGTCGGGGTGAAGCCGCCGCGGGCGGCGCGGACAAACCCTCGATCCTGTCCGATGCGCTCGAAGCCGTACTCGGCGCCGTGTACCTCGACGGTGGCGCCTACGCGGCCTACGCACTGGTCGAACGATTGGTCGTCCCCCGCATGCCCCACTCGGCCGACGACATCAGCCAGTTCGACCAGAAGACACAGCTCCAGGAACTGAGTGCTCGCCTCGGCAGGGGAGCGCCGGTGTACGTCGTGTCGTCACACGGGCCGGACCACGCCAAGACGTTCCACGCTCGCGTGCTGGTCGACGACGAGGTGCTCGGTGTGGGCACCGGCCGGTCGAAGAAGGCTGCCGAGCAGCTCGCTGCGACCGAGGCGTGCGTTGCGCTGGGTTGAGGCTCTCGCTCGACCGTGATCGGCTGACCGTGATCGCCGATGCCTGAGCTGCCCGAGGTCGAGACCGTCAGGCGCGGGCTGCAACTGCACCTGGTGGGGCGTCGCATCGAACGCGTGGAGGTCGGGCGCGAGCGCTCGGTGCGACGGACGTCGCGCGAGGCGGTGATCGCGGGGCTCACCGACACCGTTGTCGTCGCAGCCACTCGACGCGGCAAGTACCTGCTGCTGCCGCTCGATTCCGGCGACACGGCCATGATCCACCTCCGCATGAGCGGGCAGGTCCTGCTCGCACCCGCAGACGCCCTTCGGCCGGCGCACACGCACGTTGTGCTGCATCTCGACGACGGCCACGAAGCGTGGTTCGTCGACCCGCGCACCTTCGGCGAGGTGGTGGTGTTCGATCCGGACCACGTCGAGGTCGAAGTTCCCGAGCTCGCCCGGCTGGGCGTCGATCCCATCGCCGAACCGTTCGACACGGCGACCCTGCGACGCGCAGTCGGCACGACCTCACGGGCGCTCAAGCCACTGCTGCTCGATCAGCACGTCGTGGCCGGCATCGGCAACATCTATGCCGACGAGATCCTCCACCGCGCCGGCCTGCGGCCCGATCGACCGGCATCGAGCCTCGATCGTCGACGGCTCGCCACGCTGCAACGATCGATCGTTGAGGTGCTCACCGAGGCGATCAGGGCGGGAGGCTCGACACTGAGCGATCGGCAGTACGTCGATCTGATGGGCGAAGGCGGCTCGTACCAGGACGATCATCGCGTGTACGGGCGTGGCGGCGAGCGGTGTCTCACCTGTGGTCGCGGGTGGGTGCGCCGCTCGATCACGGGTGGCCGCGGAACGCACTGGTGCCCGGTCTGCCAGCGATGAGACCCGCTGGGACAACCCTGAACCGCAGATGAACGGGCAGCCGGTCGCCGTGATTCAGGGCGTGGGACGCCCGAGCAGGTAACTTCGCAGCTGCCGTGTTCCTGAAGAGTCTCAACCTCAAGGGGTTCAAGTCGTTCGCCGACAGCACCACGATGGTGCTCGAACCCGGCGTGACCGTCGTCGTCGGGCCCAACGGGTCCGGCAAGTCGAACGTCGTCGACGCGATTGCCTGGGTGCTCGGGGCGCAGGCGCCCAAGGCGGTGCGCAGCCAGAAGATGGACGACGTGATCTTCGCCGGTACGGCGTCGCGGCCGGCGCTCGGGCGCGCCGAGGTGAGCATCACCATCGACAACTCCGACGGCACGCTCGGCGTCGAGCTCAGCGAGGTCACCGTCACCCGCGTGCTCTTCCGCACCGGTGACTCCGAGTACGCCATCAACGGCGTACCGTGTCGACTGCTCGACGTGCAGGAACTGCTCTCCGACGCTGGGGTCGGACGACAGCAGCATGTGATCGTCAGCCAGGGCCAGATCGATGCCGTGCTCAACGCCCGTCCCGAGGAACGGCGGGCGATCATCGAAGAGGCCGCCGGCGTCCTGAAGTTCCGCAAACGCAAGGAGAAGGCCGAACGCCGCCTCGACGCGACCGAAGCCAATCTGCTGCGGGTGCAGGACCTCCTGCGCGAGGTTCGCCGCCAGTTGCGGCCCCTCGAGCGTCAGGCCCAGGCGGCCGAGCGTCACGGCTCGCTGATCGCGGAGCTCACCGAGGTCAAGACCTACGTGTCGGGCCGCGAGATCGCATCGTGGCGCGCCAAGCTCGAAGCGCTCGCAGTGACTCGTCTGGAGAGCGCCACTGCGGAGTCCGAGCTGAAGTCCGCGCTGGCCGCGCTCGACACGCAGGTGATGGCGATCGAAGCGCAGCTGTCGGCACTGGGAGCGAGCGACGTGAGCGATCGGCTGGTCCGGGTCGAGCAACTTCGCGAAC
>JBGTIA010000330.1:0-2024 GCA_041745835.1 Ilumatobacteraceae bacterium
GGCGTCGAACTCGACGTGGCGGCTCGCCCCGACGTCGCTCGCGAGCTGCTGGCGTGGCGGATGGCCGAGCTCGCGACGATGGAAGCGGTACGTGTCGGCGGTGGCGGCGAGGCAGAATTCGTCGACGCATGGGCTTTCGTCCAGGCGTCGCCGGTGGCGATCGACCTCATGGCGTTGCCGCTCGCTGCGACGCCCTCCGAGATGGCGACGGCTGCACAGGACGCCGTCAACGCCCTGTTCACCCCAGCCGGCTGACGTCAGCACTGCCCGCCAAGCGCGGTCAGTCGCGGTCAGTCGCGGAAGTTCTGGAATTGCAGCGGGATCCCCACGTCTTCGGCCTTCAACATTGCGACGACGTCCTGGAGGGCGTCGCGCTTCTTGGCCGACACACGGATCGACTCGCCCTGGGTCTGGCTGGTGGTGCCCTTGGCGGCCTTCTCCTTGATCAGCTTGTTGATCTCCTTGGCCTTGTCGGAGGAGATCCCGACCTTGATCGTGACCACCTGTCGCACGGTGTTCTGCGTGGCGTCCTGAATGTCGCCGTAGTCGACGCCGCGGAGCGACACGGCCCGTTTGACCAACTTCTCCTCGAGCACCGTGCGGAGAGCGTCGAGGCGGTCGCGGCTCACCGTGTGCAAGGTGATCACCATCTCGTTCTGCTCGATCGTGGAGTTGGTGTTCTTGAAGTCGAAGCGGTTGGCGATCTCTCGCTGGGCCTGATCGACCGCGTTGCGGACCTCTTGGGCGTCGACTTCTGACACGACATCGAAGGTGGGCATGACGTCCAGGGTACCCAACCGACCGGATCCGGCGTGGCGCTCGGCGAGCCGACCGGTACGCTCAGGCCGCCTCGTTCATCGCTCGAGCGGGGTACGCACACACAAGTCATGGGTCGGTGCCCGAGCGGCCAAAGGGAGCAGACTGTAAATCTGCCGGCATTGCCTTCGAAGGTTCAAATCCTTCCCGGCCCACCAACGAAACGCCGGTGCTGTGCACCGGCGTTTCCGCGTCCGCACGCTCACGACGGTCAGAGCATCAGTTGCATGACCGCAACGTCGAGCCAGCGGTTGAACTTGCGGCCGACCTCGAGTTCGACTCCGACCAGCTGGAAGCCGCAGGACTCGTGCAGCGCGCGCGATGCCGTGCTGCTCGCTTCGATCCGGGCGACGATCGAGTGGAATCCAGAATCGGCAGCGATGCCGATCACATGGTCCATCAACGTGCGGCCGATACCGAGGCGCGGATGGTCGCGTGAGACGTACACCGAGTCCTCGACCGTGGTCCGATACGCCGCTCGCTCCTTGTAGGGCGACAGCGACGCGAAGCCGACGACCTCGTCGCCGATCGACGCCACGACGGCCGAGAACGCACCGGACCGCTGCGCGAGCCACCGCTGCTGCTCGTCAAGGGTGCGGGGAACGAGATCGAACGTGCTGGTGTGGTTCCCGACCTCGACGTTGTAGATCGCCATGATCGCGGGCGCATCCTCGAGCGTGGCGAGGCGTACCACGACCGCGGGCTGGCGGGCAGGCGGGTGGGCATCAGGCCCAGAGTTCGTGGAACCGGACGGTGTCGTCGACACTGAGGTCGAGAGTAGTGGTGCCGGACGCGAAAGGCGCGGTGGTTGTCCCGGGCTCGCCGGTACACTCCCTCGCTTGGTCGCGGCCCTGCCGTGCCCCGAAGGGTGCCCCGGGTACCGAGACAAACGGTGCTCCGGCACCCGTCAAGAACGCCCTCTTAGCTCAGTCGGCAGAGCACAGCCATGGTAAGGCTGGTGTCGTGGGTTCGATTCCCACAGAGGGCTCGACCAAGTGGTCGAGCATCCGCTCGGCCACGAGCCAAACCCCTGGCGGCGTAGCTCAGTTGGTCAGAGCATCCGGCTCATAATCGGAAGGTCATCGGTTCAAGTCCGATCGCCGCTACCAGACAGTCAGACCACACAGATCCGACACGGATCTTCACCTCAGGAGTCAAGAGGACAGCGATGAGTAAGAAGAAGTTCGAGCGCAACAAGCCGCATGTGA
>JBGTIA010000331.1:0-1736 GCA_041745835.1 Ilumatobacteraceae bacterium
TCAGACCGCTGCCGACGCTGCGGCGCTCGGTGCCGTCGTCGGTGGTCACGCGACCGCACGGTCGCTGGCGCAGCGCCACGGCGCAACCCTGGTCGAACTCACCCACGGACCAGGGCTGGGGGAGGTGACGGTGGTCGTTCGACTGGGAACCGCCACGGCCCGTGCCGCCGCTGGTGATGCGCCGTGAGGGCTCGTGACGATTCGATTGACGGCGCAATGCCTACACTCGTGAGATGAGCAAGACCGAGCGCGACCTCGATCTCGAGCTCGACGAGGGGCTGCTCGACGACTCGAACCCGGTCGGTGCATCCGCGGTCGACGACCCGTCGGCGGAACTCGATGATGATGGGTTCGTGCTCCCCGAGATCGTCATGGCGACCGAGAACGACGAGGAAGACGTTCCCGAGACGTTGCGGGCCGACGATCCGTCGGTCGCCCGTGAAGGCGATGGTCCCGACGTGAGCGATGACGTGCTCGAGGCACTGCGTCGCGCCGACATCGACGGCCCCACCGTCGAGCTGGCTCCCCAGGACGACTCGTCCTCGACCATTCGGCGTCCTCGCCGCTCGCCCGAACACGACCCGTCGCCGTTCCCCATCCCGATGACGGTGCCACGCATGCTCGGGCGAAAGCCGCGTGTCCGACGTGTCACCCGGGTGGTTCGTCACGTCGACCCGTGGAGCGTCTTCAAGATCGCCGTCGTTGCGAACATCGTGCTGTACCTGATCATCCTGACCGCCGGCGTCCTGCTGTGGAACGTGGCCTACGCCACCGGCACCGTCGACAACGTCGAACGGTTCTTCGAGTCGTTCGGCTGGGCGTCGTTCGAGTTCAACGGCGGCGAGATCTACCACAGTGCCTGGATCGGTGGGATCTTCGTGGTGATCGGCTTGACCGGGCTTGCCGTGCTACTCGCCACGCTGTTCAACCTGATCACCGATCTCGTTGGCGGAATGCGCTTCACGGTGCTCGAGGAGGAAGTCGTCGAAGCGAGAACGTCGCCGATGCGTCGGTTCGTCGTCAGACGTGCCGAACCAGAGGTCCCGCACGTCTCCTACGACGAGTCCGGGCCGATCGTCCGTGAAGCGATCGACGGTGACAGCGGTCCGCTGCCGCGTTGATCGTTGATTCGATCGCAGGCCATGGCGTGAAGAAGTCGAGCGACCGATAGCCTCTCCGACTTGCCGGGGCTATAGCTCAGTCGGTTAGAGCGCTGCCCTGATAAGGCAGAGGTCACAAGTTCGATTCTTGTTAGCCCCACCACCCGGCCGTGCGTGCGAGCAGCGCGGACGCACTGTTCGCGCCTCCCCTCGGCGTGGGCCGAACGAGCTACCCTGCCGGTCGAATGAAGTTTCTCCGACGTGCATTCTCGGCCATCGCGCTGATGGCATTCGCCGCTGCCGTGCTGCGGGTACGCGGCTCGGGCGGCACCCCGCCTCAACACGGAGGCTGGCGACCACTCGAGCTGCCGGAGTCCTGATGCACAAGATCGCGGTGGTCGGCCGCGGGGTCGTCGGCCAGCGGGTCAGTCGGCGGCTGCCGACGGTGCTCGCCGACGTCGTGGTGGTCGACCATGATCCGCGCGTCGGACCCGAACTCCCGTCGGATGTCGACGTGGTCGTGCTGGCACACGGTGGCCCGCACGCCGACGTCGCGCAGTGGATCCTCGAGCGGGGCGTCCCCGTCGTCTCGGTGGGCGACGAGCTCGGCGACGTCCGCACGTTGGTCGATCTCGA
>JBGTIA010000332.1:0-8641 GCA_041745835.1 Ilumatobacteraceae bacterium
CGCGGCGCTGCACGGCGGCCCCCGTCCCCTGTCCGAGTTCGACGACCGCATCGTTGCCACGCTGGTCGCTGACGGCCTCGTCGAGCTCCGCAACGGCACCGCCTCCCTCCCCACGTGACCACCCGTTCCCCCTTGCCCGCCCCACTCCGAAATTTGTGCAGATCTGCCCGCTCAGCGCAACGCTCGCTCCAGATTTCGGGGCCTGGTTCCCGGACACCTGGGCGCGGGGAACCGAGAGGGCCGGGCGGTTGGCTGGTCGCGGGGTGCGACGCGTACGGTTGGAGGGTGCGTCCAGCCAGAGACTTCTTCCGTCCGCTTGCTGTCGGAGCCCCCGAGCCCGTCCGCGAGATCCCGTTCCGCCCGAGCCGGATGATCCACTTCTTTCCGGCGGCGAACGAGAAGATGCGATCGAAGGTGCCCGACATCGCCCCGACAGTCGACATCCTGCTCGCCAACCTCGAAGACGGCGTGCCCGCCGATCAGAAGGCGGCGGCACGTGCCGGCCTCGTCGAGGTCGCCACGACGGTCGACCTCGGTGAGACGCAGTTCTGGACGCGGGTGAACAGCCTCGACTCGCCGTGGGGGCTCGACGACCTCACTGCCGCGGTGCTCGAAGCCGGCGAGGCGCTCGACGTGATCATGATCCCGAAGGTCGAGGGTCCGGAGGACATCCACTACGTCGACCGTCTGCTCGCCCAACTGGAGGCAAAGGCCGGACTCACCGAGCCCCTGCTGGTTCACGCGATCCTCGAGACCGCTCGTGGTGTGGCCAACGTCGAGGAGATCTGTGCAGCGTCGCCACGTATGCAAGGCCTCTCGCTCGGCCCGGCCGACCTCGCCGCCAACCGTCGGATGAAGACCACTCGCGTCGGCGGCGGCCATCCCGGCTACCTCGTGCGGGCCGATCCCGATGTCGATGCCGACGGAAACGCCGACATCGACGCGCCCCGGACCACCTACCAGCAGGACTTGTGGCACTACACGATCGCCCGCATGGTCGACGCCTGCGTGATGAACGGGATCCTCCCGTTCTACGGGCCGTTCGGTGACATCAAGGACACCGTGGCCTGCGAGGACCAGTTCCGCAACGCCTACCTCCTCGGCTGCGTCGGTGCATGGAGCTTGCATCCCGTCCAGATCGCGATCGCCAAGAAGGTGTTCAGTCCGGACCCCGCCGACGTCGCCCACGCCCAGCGCGTGATCGACGCCATGGGCGACGGCACCGGCGCGCTGATGCTCGACGGCAAGATGGAGGACGACGCGTCGGTCAAGCAGTGCCGGGTGGTCGTGGAACTCGCCCACGCGCTGTCCGAGCGCGACCCCGAACTCGCCGCCCAGTACGGCTTCTGAGGAGATCACGATGACGAGCACCGTGAACACGACCGGCGACCTGCGCCTGCGCCGCTCCGTGCTGTACATGCCGGCTGCGAACGACCGCGCCCTCGAGAAGGCGCAGACGATCCCGGCCGATGCGATCATCTTCGACCTCGAGGATGCCGTTGCCCCCGATGCCAAGCGCGATGCTCGTGACAAGGCGGTTGCCGCGGTGGAGTCGGGCCTCTACGGCAACCGTGAGCTGACGATTCGCTGCAACGGTCTCGACACGCCGTGGGGGAGCGACGACGTGACGGCCGCCGCAGGGGTGCGTCCGTCAGCGGTCGTGATCCCCAAGGTCGACTCGGTCGAGTACCTCGACCGGGTGGCCGCGCTGCTCGACTCGGCCGGAGCGGGCGACGTGGCGATCTGGCCGATGATCGAGACGCCCACCGCGGTGTTCGACGTCCGATCGATCGCAGCGCACCCACGCGTGGCGGTGCTCGTGATGGGCACCAACGACCTCGCGAAGGAATTGCGCTCGCCGCTGGTGCCGAACCGCCATCCGCTCGTGCCCCATCTCGCCACCGCGCTGCTGGCCGCCCGTGAGGC
This sequence comes from Ilumatobacteraceae bacterium, assembly GCA_041745835.1. Classification (GTDB taxonomy): domain Bacteria; phylum Actinomycetota; class Acidimicrobiia; order Acidimicrobiales; family Ilumatobacteraceae; genus Sva-07. The sequence continues at coordinate 1,927 of JBGTIA010000332.1, forward strand.
CGGCAAGGTGATCCTGGACGGTGTCTACAACGACGTGAAGAATCCCGAGGGTTTCGAAGCCGAGTGCCGTCAGGGCATGGAGATGGGATTCGACGGCAAGACGCTGATCCATCCCAGCCAGGTCGAACCGGCGAACGAGGTGTGGGCACCGTCCGCAGACGACATCGAGTACGCCGAACGGGTGATCGCAGCGTTCGACGAGGCAGTCGCCGACGGTCGCGGGGTCGTCACCGTCGACGGACGCATGATCGAGAACCTCCACGTCGACAACGCCCGCCGCGTCCTCGCCACCGCCCAGGCCATCGCCGCCCTGGGCTGACTCGTCACGTTCAACTGTCACACGGTGCCGGGTCAAGTGTGACACTCGATTGAACTGTCACGTTTGACCCGGCACGGTGTGACAGTTCAGAGGTAGCGGAGGCGGGCGGCGATGTCCTCTGGCGCAACGGGGTTGAAGTACTCGCCGGTCGCCACCTCGGCGGCTGCGATGAACCGCTGGACACCAGCAGCCCGCCAGGGCGAGACGATCTCGATGTTGAACCAGGGCTCCGGCCAGGCGTTGCCGTCGGTCGGTCGCTGATTCAGCCACATCATGTACGGCAGCGGCCGTTCGAACAGTCGGTCGAGGCGGTCGAAGACGTCGACGAGTACCGAGGCGAGCGCCGTGCGCTCCTCGCCGTCGAGTGACGCGACGTCTGCGACCCGGACGTCCGGGGCGATCGACAGCGCAATGGGGAACGGACTGGCGACCGGCACCGCCACCGTCCATCCGCTGCGCGAGATCACCAGTCGGTCGCCGGGCTCGTCCTCGGGGATCCAGCCCGTCAAGAGCCACTGGAGTTGGCGTTCGGGCACGTGATCGAAGGCATAGATCTGGCCGTGAGGATGCGTGATCGTGGCACCGATCTCGGGACCACGGTTCTCGAAGACGAGCACGTAGTCCACGTCGTCGCGTCGGCCGAGTTCGATGGTCCGCTCGGCCCACAGGTCGATGACGCGCCTCGCACCGTCGACGCCGAGCGAGGCGAACGTTGCGTCATGGTCGGACGTGTACAGGATGACCTCACAGCGGTCGCCGGGCATCGCCGGCCAGCGATTCGGAAACGACAGGACGTCGTAGGGTCCGGGGGCCTCGATTCCGCCGACACAGAACGGACAGCCGTTCGCGGGCAGGTTCGGACGTCCCTGGCGGGCGCCGACGACGTGGACACGCGTCCCGTGGACCGGGTCGATCCGCACATCTTGGGTTGCCATCGTCGTCAACGCAGCGGGCGACCGTCAGCCGGGTCGAAGAAGTGAGCGAGATGTGTCTTGAGCGCCAAGCGGATCCGTTCGCCCATCGCCACGACATGGATGCCGTCGATGCGCGCGATGATGCGCGTGCCGTCTGCGAGCGAGTCGTCGTCGGGGTCGAGCATCTCGCCGTCGATCGACACCGGTGGGACGTCGAGCGTCGAGTGGACGTGCACCTCGGCGCCCATCGCCTCGGCCAGTTCGACGTCGACGTCGATGATCTGCTCGTCGAGGACGTCGATGTCGCCGGCGAGTGCGAAATGTTCCGGGCGCATTCCGAAGATGATCTCGGAGCCGTGCCGGTCGAGCAATCCTGGGTACCGCTCGACAGCGCCGGATGCCAGGCGGACGCGGTGGTCGTCGAAGCTCAGTGTCACCACGTCGCCGTCGACACTGACCTCCGATGTGATGAGGTTCATCGACGGGCTTCCGATGAACGAAGCAACGAAGAGGTTGGCAGGCTCGAGATACAGCTGCTGGGGCGGCGCCACCTGCTGCAGGATTCCCGAGCGCAGCACGGCCACCCGATGACCCATCGTCATGGCTTCGACCTGATCGTGGGTCACGTACACCATGGTGGTGCCCAGTCGGGCCTGCAGTTGGATGATGTCGGAACGCATTTGCACGCGCAGCTTGGCATCGAGATTCGACAGTGGCTCGTCCATGAGGAACACCTGCGGCGACCGGACGATGGCGCGCCCCATCGCGACGCGCTGGCGCTGACCACCGGAGAGTGCCTTGGGAAGGCGGTCGAGATACTCGGTCAGCCCGAGCAACTCGGCGGCGTCCTCGATCTTCTGCTTGGCCTCCTTCTTGTCGACCTTGGCGACCTCGAGGGCGAACCCGATGTTCTCGCGAACGGTCATGTGCGGGTACAACGCGTAGTTCTGGAAAACCATCGCGATGTCTCGGTCGCCAGGTGGCAGGTCGTTGACGACCCGACCACCGATGCGAAGTTCACCGTCGGTGATCTCTTCGAGTCCGGCGAGCATCCGCAACGCCGTCGACTTACCGCACCCGGACGGGCCGACGAACACCATGAACTCGCCGTCCGCGATGTCGAGGTCGAGCGCGTCGACGGCCTTCGGACCGTCCTTGTAGCGCTTGCTGACACCAGAGAAGCTGACTGCTGACACGACACGACCTCACTTCAGTCCGCTGGACGCGGAGTTCTCGACGAAATAGCGCTGGGCGAACAGGAACACCAGAATCGGCGGCGTCATGGCGAGCACCGCCCCGGCGAACACCAGGTTGGTGTCGGTACTCGACCGACCGCCGAGCGTCGCCAACGTCAGGGTCAACAGCCCGTTGTCGGGGTTGCCCGAATTGATGATGACCAGCGGCCAGAAGAACGAGTTCCAGGCGTACAGGAAACCGAAGGTCGCCAGCGTGGCGATCGCCGGGCGGGCGAGCGGCACCATCACCTTCCAGAGGGTCGTCGCCCGGCTCGCTCCGTCGATCAGCGCTGCCTCCTCGATCTCCTTCGGGATCCCGAGGAAGAACTGGCGCATCAGGAACGTCCCGTAGGCGGTGAACACGAATGGGATGATCAGGGCGACGAGGTTGTCGGTCCAGCCGAGCTGCAGCATCAACTGGAACAGCGGGATGATCAGCACGACGAACGGGATCATGACCGAGCCGAGGTAGAGCAGGAACAACCGGTCGCGGCCACGGAAGTCGATCCGGGCGAACGCATACCCGCCGAGCACCGACGTCACGATCTGACCCACGACGACGGCGATCGTCACCAGTACGGTGTTGGTCAGCGAACGGCCCAGGTTCTTCTCGGTCACCACCTGCGAGAAGTTCTCGAAGCGCGGGCCGAACACCCGCTCAGGTGTCGCGAGGTTCACCAGTTCGACCACCGACTCGCTGTCGCCTTCGCCGTCGAGTGGCTGGAACAGGCCGCCGACGGTGAGACGGGCGCGGAAGACCTCGACCTCGGAGCCGTCGACCTCGACGAGGTAGATCGTCTCCTCGTCACCGTCGACGACCGTCGTGCGATCGGTCTCGACACCCTGGTCCGGTGGAAGTGCGATGATCACCTCCGGGTCGTCGATCCGACGGAACTCGGCCACCGGCACGTCGCTCTCCACGAGCGCGAACTGGCCGTCGCTGCCCGGCAGCTCGTAGACGGTGGCGTTCTCGAGCCCGAGGTCGGGGTCGGTCACCGTCGTCACGGTGCGGGGGACGAGCGACGGCGGATACGTGAAGATGTCGGTGTTGCGCTTGAGTGACGTCGACACTGCGACGACGAAGGGGAACAGCACGATGATCGCTACCGTGATCAACAGCGCGTACGTCGCCACCCGGACCGCCGTGGCTCGTGGGCCCTTGCGCTTGACGCTCATGCGATGCCTCCCGTCGCGCCTTCGCGGTCGCGTCGGAACTGGGCGAACGTGAACACGAAGATGATGGCGAACAGCACCCAGGCGAGAGCCGACGCGTATCCCCGGTTGTTGTCCTTGAAGGCCTCGTTGTAGAGCGCGATCACCGGCGTCATCGTGGCATTGTCCGGTCCGCCCGGCTGCGGGGTCGACAGGATCCAGACGATGTCGAACAGCTGCAACGCCAGGATCGACGTCGTGATGAGCACGTAGAACGTCGTGTTGCGCAGCTGCGGCACCGTGATGCGCCGGAAGATCTTCCACGCCCGGGCGCCGTCGATCTCGGCCGCCTCGTACAGCTCCTTGGGGATCGCCTGGTGGCCAGCGAGGTAGAGCACGGTGTTGAACCCGAAGCTCATCCAGGCGAACACGATCACCATGGCCAGCAAGGCCGTCGAGTTGCTGCTCAGCCACGCCTGGCCCTGGTCGGGCGCGTCGACGAACGGCAGTAGGTCGCCCGCCCGCTTGATCAGATAGTTGATCCAGCCGACCGTCGACTGGAACAGCTGCCCCCAGATGATCGCGACGCCGATCACACCGGCCACCGACGGGATGAAGTACACCGCCCGGAAGATCTTCATGCCCCGCAGCTGCGAGGCGAGGATGCTCGACAGGCCGAGTGCGGGCAGCACGGACAGCGGCACGGCGAGCGCAAGGAAAACGACGATGTTGCGCAGCGACAACCAGAAGGTGACGTCACGCGCGCCGATCACCCAGTTCTGCCCGAACCAGTCGAGGTGCATGAGCACCTGGTAGTTCGCCTTGAGGACCTCGACCCCGGCACCCGGGGCCGAAGCGCTCGCGAAATCGAGGCTCAGCGCCTCGACGTAGTTGTCGATGCCGATGAAGCTCCGCCCCGTCCCGGTGGTCTTCCAGTCGTAGAAGCTCACGACGAGCGAGAAGAGCACCGGTCCGGCGAAGAAGAACAGGAAGCCGAGCAGGTTGGGAGACAGGAAGGCCAGCCCGGTCAGGGTTCGCTCGACGCTCGCCGTGGTCCCGAAGATCCGACCGATCTCGCGGTTCCACATGAATCGTGTGGCGGCGAACGCCACCAGTGCGAGCACGAGCGTCGCGATCGTGACCGGTTGCACGATCCGCTCGAAGAACGCGGACAGCATCCCGGTCGGATCGGCGGCGACGACGAACCAGGCCGACCCGATGCCGGTGACGACCCACCCTGCCCGACGGAGCTGCCGGGGACCGGGAGCTGCGGGGCGGCTCGCTCCGATCTGGCCTGCGACGAGCACCCACAGCAGACCGACGGCCACGACGATGAAGGGGACCACTGCTTTGCTCAGGCCCTCGCCCAGCGAACCGATCGCCGTGAACCCTCCGAGTTGGTGCACCGCTGCGACGGCGGCGACGACGAACACGAGGTAGCTCACGACCAGCGACACCGTGCGACCCCATCGTCGACGCTGCGACACCCCGACCGCGGCAGCTACGTGAGCAGCGAAGCTGGCGGCGGCGAAGACCCGGAGGAAGACACCGATGGTCGCAGGAAGCTCCTCGTCACCGCTGCGGTTCGCCAGCAGCATCATCGCGACGCTCGCTGCTGCGCCTGCCACATGCCAGCCGACGACGAGACGCAACCCCTGAGCGGGGCCTGAATTCGGTTGCTCGGCGTCGAGCGCAACGGGAGCGGGCTCCGTCGAGATCGAATCAACCATGGTCACCCCCTCCTGAGTCATCGTCGCTCACCGTGGGCGAGCGACGAGTGATCGAACGTCCGCCGGTCGTCCGAGTCGTGCCAGGCACATCTCGGACGACCAGCGGGGTCCGACCGTTGGACGTCAGCTGTCGAACGCTGCCGCCGTCTCGCTGCAGACCTTCGCTGCGTAGTCGTCGACGGTGCGAGTGCCGTTGATGACCGCGGTGACCGCGTCGTTCATTGCCGTGTCGAACGCCGGCCAGTCTCCGGCCCACAGCGGACCTTCGGCGGTCGGGCTGTCCTGCAAGCCGTTGATGAACGCCTGGTTGTTCTCGGGCGGGGTGAATCCCAGGAACGCGTCGATCGCAGCGTCGCTCTGACGGCTCGGGATGTTTGCCCCGAGCTCGCTGATCGCCGACTGCGTCTCGGCGCTGGTCAGCGCCTGCACGAGCTGCCATGCCTCGTCCGGATGTTCGGTGTTGGCGTTGACCACGTAGGCACCCCAGAACAACCAGTTGCCTTGCGTGCCGCCCGGTCCGACCGGAAGCTCCACGACGTCCCAGTTGAACGAGACGTCGGCGCGAGCGCCCGGCGTGGCCCAGCGTCCGTTGGTGAACATGCCGACGGTTCCGGCCTTCCACGGCGGCTCGCCGTCGTCGCCGAACGGGACGGCCAGGTCGGCGCCGTAGATGTCGACGACCTTCTGGATCCCGGCGACAGATTCCGGTGTGTCGAGTGCGCACTCGGTGCGCTCCTCGTTGAAGAAGCCCCCGCCGGCCGCGTTCATGAACGCCCCGTAGTTGGCCCACCAGCCGTTCATCGCGAAGCCCTTGTTGGCGCCACCGAGATCGGTGACGGCCTGGGCGACCTCCTGGAACGCATCCCAGTCCCACTCCCCGGCTGCGGCCAGGGCGCGCGGGTCGTCCGCGCCTGCCTCGGCGATCAGGTCGTTGTTGATGTAGAGCGCGAACGTCGACACGTCACGCGGGAGGCCCCACAGTTTGTCGCCGGGGGCTCCGGCCTCCGGGTCGAAGGTCAGGTGATACATCGGCTCGGGATAGAACTCGCTGGTGTCGAAGCCGTCGGCGTCGGCGAGTGGTGCCAGGTCGAGGATCAGACCCTCCTGCTGGAAGCGGGCGACGTCGGTCCCCGGGATCCAGAAGACGTCAGGCGCCGTTCCGTTCGCGATCTCGGTCACGAGCTGGTCCTGGTAGGGCGAACCCTCGTTGGTACCCGGCTCGTAGCTCAGCGTGAAGCCCTCGTTGGTGGCGTCGATCTCGTCACTGATGCCGGCGTAGAGCTGTGCTTCGGCGTCGTTGTCCGGTCGGGTGCGCCAGCGGATCTCGGCGCCGCCGGCATCGCCGCCGCCGTCGGCCGTGGTTTC
>JBGTIA010000333.1:0-3414 GCA_041745835.1 Ilumatobacteraceae bacterium
CGTCGGCCTCCATCAACGCCACCTCGCCCGCCGTCGCCTTCGACTCGGCATCACGCAATTCCGCGATCCACCTGGTGTGGTCGACCCGGTCTCCGGCGTGGTCGGCCAGACCACGAAGCACCAGCCGGAGATCGCCGACCACCGTGAGCACGTCGACGTGACCAGCGCGCTGCGATTCGGCATCGACGGCGTGAGCGACGGTCGCGGAGCCGAACGTACCGAAGCCGAGACGGAAGTCGAGCGGTGTGCCCAGCACCACGACCACATCAGCGCGCTGCTTCAGCAGGCCCCGCGTCCGCAGGAACGCGAGTTCGTGATCAGCAGGCAGCAGCCCTCGACCCATGCCGTTGAAGAAACACGGCACTCCGAGGTGCGCTGCGGCTGCGGCGAGTTCCTCCCAGGCACCGTCCCAGTACACATCCGAGCCGACCAGGAACGCCGGTCGCTCGGCACCGGCCACCAGCGCGGCGAGGGCAGCCACCGCCTCGTCGTCGGGTGCAGCACCCATCCCGTCGCACGAACCGACGTCGGGCACGTCACCGGACGACGGACCGAACACGTCGAGGGGGAAGTCGAGGAACGTCGGACCGCGATGGGGCTCGATCGCCAGCCGCACCGCCTCGTGCACCATCGCCCCCGCACGTGCAGGGTCGGTGACGGTGGCGGCCGACTTCGTGATCGACGACACGATCGGTACGTGGTCGAGTTCCTGCAGCGAGCCGGCGCCCCAGCGCCCCTGGGGCGCGCGACCCCCGAGCACGACGATCGGCGAGCCGTTGAAGTGCGCCGAGGTGATCGCCGACACGCCGTTGGTGATGCCCGGGCCTGCCGTGAGCGCTGCGAACCCCGGCCGTCGGGTGAGCTTCGCGTACGCCTCGGCGGCAAACGTCGCCGAGGCTTCGTGGCGCGTGTCGACCACTCGCATGTGCTGATCGCGTGCAGCGTCGTACAGCGGCCAGATGTGACCACCGTTCAGCGTGAACATGACATCGGTGCCGTAGCCGGCGATCGCTGCCACTGCCTGCTGGCCGGCGTGTCCAGAAATTTCTGCCATGCCACAAGACCGTAACGCGCGCCTACAGTACCGGATCGATGCAGGTGGCCGACGCAGCTCCGGCACCGGTTCGCGAACACCGGATGCACTGGTGGAAGGAAGCGCTGATCGTCGCTGTCTTCTACGGCGTCTACTCGTGGACCCGCAATCTGTTCGGCTCGAACGCTATCGCCGCCGACGGCATGCCTGAGCAGGCGTTCACCAACGCGGAACGCATCATCCAATGGGAGATGAACCTCAACCTGTTCCACGAACAGGCGATCCAGGCGTGGTTCCTGCCGTACACGTGGTTCATCCAGCTGTGGAACACCTACTACGGCACGGCGCACTTCATCGTGACCGCGGCGGTGTTCGTGCTGCTCTTCCTCAAGCGCGCCGACGTCTTTGCGCAGTGGCGGAACTCGCTGGCCGCCATGACGGCACTCGCGATCATCGGATTCGCCTGGTTCCCGCTCATGCCACCACGCCTGCTCGACGAACCGTGCCCGATCCCGGTCGAGATCGCCGAGGCGACCGACGTCCGCATCAGCTATGGCGGCGCGTGCATCGAGAGCGATATCCGCCCAGACGACGGGTGGGGCTTCGTCGACACGCTCGCCGAGTTCGGCGGCCCCTGGTCGTTCGACTCCGAGGCCATGGCGTCGATCTCGAACCAGTATGCAGCGATGCCCAGCCTGCACATCGGCTGGTCGACATGGTGCGCCATCGCCATCTGGCCCCTGCTGCGGCGCACGTGGGTCAAGGCGTTCGTGCTGCTGTATCCGGCGGCGACGCTGTTCTGCATCGTCGTGACCGGCAACCACTTCTGGCTCGACGGTGTGGGCGGCCTGGCAGCGTTCGGTGCAGGATCGCTCATCGGCTGGGGACTGCACCGATGGAACCAGGACCGCCTCGATCGTCACCATGCCCTGCTGCTCGCGTCCCAGGCGGACCTGCCCGACGACCCGCCGTACGACCCGCTGCTCGACCCACCGCCTGACCCGACGCATGACACGCTCCGTGACCCGGCGCTCGACCCGGAACGCCAGGGACGACACACCAACGACAGTGCGTGCTGAGCGGTTCGTCACAGTGCCACGCATCGGGTGACCGATCGCCGTATCCTTGACAGGACAATGAGTCAGATGCGCCTGAACCCACTCAACGGTCGGTGGGTGACCATCGTTGCCGAACGAGCCCAACGCCCGAGCGACTTCGCTCCGCGCCAGAGCAGCGTCGACGAGGACCCGTCACGGCCGTGCCCGTTCTGTCCCGGCCACGAGGAGTCCACCCCCGCCGCACTCGAGACCGTCGAGAAGGACGGCACCTGGTCGATGCGCGTGATCCCCAACCGCTACCCGGCCTTCGACGGCGAGGAGGCCTTCGCCGTACACAACCTCGGCCCGGTGTTCGTGATGGCCGAAGCCAGCGGCATCCACGAGGTGTTCGTCTACACCCCGGATCACCACTCGGGCCTCCACCTGCTCGACGACGACCACGCCGCTCAATTGATGCGCGTGCTACGCGACCGGTTCGCCGACCATGCGTCCACCCCGCAGGTCCGCTACACCCAGGCCATCGTCAACCACGGCCGCGAGGCCGGTGCATCGGTGGCACACCCGCACGGTCAGATCCTCGGCCTCCCGTTCGTGCCAGGAGAAATCCTCGACGAAGAACGGGCCTTCGCCCGGTTCGCCGGCGGCTGCCTGCTCTGCACCACCGTCGAGGCCGAACTGGCCGCCGATGAGCGGGTCGTGTTCGCCAACGACGACGTCGCCGTGATCACCCCGTATTGGAGCGGCGCCCCGTACGAACTCCTGATCGTTCCCCGCCACCACGAGCCGCACCTCCAAGACGCGCCGATCGACAGCCTCGAGTCGGTCGGTCGAGCGCTGCGCGACGCGCTCGGACATCTCAACGCCGCGATCGGTGACGTTGCGTTCAACCTCGGATTCCACACCGCCCCCCACCAGCACACCGGCCAGTACCACTGGCACATCCACATCTGGCCGAACCTGGTCACGCAAGCCGGATTCGAACGCGGCACCGGCGTGATGATCAACATCGTTCCCCCCGAGCAAGCGTGTGATGCGCTGCGTTCGGTCGCTGCGTCCGCCTGACCGGCCCGCACGCCGCGTCGATGTCCCCCCGATTGATCCCGTTCCGATGACGTCTCGTCGACCGCGCTCCACCGATGCCCGCTCGTGGTTGCCCGCTGCAGCCGCCGGGCTGGTGCTCGCCCTCGTGGTCGGCATCGGCGTGTTCGCCAGCGGCAACGGCACGGACGCCAACGCCGACAACGACCAGCCGACCACGGCCACGGCCACGGCCACGACGACACCGGCGACCGATTCGGCCGGCGCCGTCGCTGCGCCGGTGGT
>JBGTIA010000334.1:0-3820 GCA_041745835.1 Ilumatobacteraceae bacterium
TGCGGTCGCTTCGCTCATCGCCCGCCCGGATTCGCCGCCGGCGATGAGCGACGAGCCCGTATGCGGTCGCTTCGCTCCTCGCTCGACCGGCCGCGTGGGGCAGGCGGATCGGAGCTGGAGGAGCTGCTCCCAGAGGGTGTCGTCGAAACTCGACGATGCGGCTCGCACCTCCCCCGACGCCCCGCCGAGGCGGGACACCACGAGGCGGAGGTCGCGTGACACGTACAGCTTCTGGTCGTCCTTGCCGAGGGCGGCAACGAGGTCGGCCGGCGCACTCGGGAAGAGCTGGCCACGACGCACCAGTCGGGCTCCCGGCATGCGAAAACTCGCCTGACCATTGAGCCACCAGAGGTAGCCGTAGGACTCGTTCATCGGCGAACTCGGCGCAAAGGATTCGTCGAGCCAATCATCCGGCAGGCCGGGCTGAGTTGCGTCGAGCACCGTCTGGCCGATCGCCGTCAGGTCGCTCGCTCGGGCCAGGAGACCGATCGGCGCGAACTGGTTCGTGCGCCGATCGTCGAACTCCGCCGTCACCGCTCCAGCGGGAGCGAAGAGCCACTCGTCCGCCAGATCGTTGAGGTCGCGACCGGTGATGGTGGTGAGCACGTCGAAGAGCGCAGCGAACGCCCCGCTGTAGTGCCACTCGGCGCCGGGCTCGGCGATCACGGCGAACCGGTCGTCGAGCCCGCTCGTCATCGTCAGGAGGTGGCGTACGGTGATGTCGGCGGTCTGACCGTGCGGTGTCCATGTCGTTCCGAGGACGTCGTCGATCCGCCCGTCGAGGGCGAGCGCGCCGTCGTCGATCGCCCGGCCGACGAGGAGCGACAGCACACTCTTCTGCGCCGAGGCGATGTCGCGGACGAACGTCTCGTCGGTGCGGTACCACTCGTGGACCAGCTCACCGCCCTCTACGATGCGGAATGCTCCCGTGTTCGCCTGGTCGAGGAACCGGTCGAGGTCGGTGAAGTCTGCGCCTGACCACGGCGACCGCATGGGCGAGGTCGTGACCGGCGACGTGCTGACGGGCGAGGTCGTGACCGGCGACGTCATGACCGGTGGCGCTGCGACCGGCGAGATGGGTTCGCTCGAACCGCTGCAACCGGCGACGACTTTTCTTCGTTTGCGTGAGGATTTCGGTGGACCGAACCGCCCGAATCCTCACGCAAACGGGGGTTGGCGAGCGAGCACCTCGTCAGGCGGCGAGTTCGGCGACGGCGCGAATCCGCTCGAAGTCGGCGCCGACGTGATGATCGTAGGGATCGAGCAGGATCGGGTGGAGCCCGGCCGCAGCGGCAGCGCCGATGTCCATCGTCACCGAGTCGCCGACGTACGCGATACGTGACCGATCGAACTCGTCGAAATGCGGGAGTGCGTGGTCGAAGATGGCGGGATCGGGCTTGGTGACACCGACGACGTGGCTGTCGACGACGCAGCGCATCTCGACGTGAGCGCCGGGTCCGACCTGGCAGATCTCGCGACCGAGGATTTCTTCGATCTGTCCGCTCGCATTCGACACGACACCCATCGGCACACCGGCAGACGCCAATGTGTCGAGGGCGACCCGAGTCTCGGGAATCATCCAGCGCCAGAGCCATGCCGTGCGCGTGTGGCCGAGCACGAACGCCGCCTCGTCGCGATCGACCGGATCGACACCGACTGCGCTCACGTAGGCGAGGTCGTACTCGCTCCACGAACCCTCTGGCTCGCCACGATCGGACTTCGCCTTCATGCCTGCGTAGTGCGCGCGGCGATGGACGTCGATCGACCCGTCGGCGCCGTAGTACGAGAGCAACGGGGCGATCACGGTCGGATCTGGGAGCACGAGCACACCGCCCGCGTCGAAGAGGAGTGCGTCGAATCGCGCCATGGGAGCTGGGCCGGTCAGCTCAGCTTGTCGTGCAGGAAGGCGGTCGCCTGCGGCCAGATCTCGTCGTACTTCTCCTGGTTCTGGGTGCCGAGCGCGTTGTGCGGCGCCATGAACGCGTGGCCGGTGCCGAGGTGGACCGTGATCGACGCCTCCTTGCCGAGCGCCTTGAGTTCCTCTTCGAGGTGCATCGCCGCCGACGGGGGGAAGAAGTCGTCGTGCTCAGCCATGTGCCCCTGGATGGCGGCTTCGATCTTGGAGTAGTCGGGCTGATCGTCGCCCTGCGGGAACCCGTAGAACGGCACCGCCGCCTTCACCTTGTCAGGACGGAGCGCGGCGAGCACGAAGGTGAGCAGGCCCCCCATGCAGAAACCCATCACGCCGACGCCTTCGCCGGTCGTGGCATCGTGGTCGGCGAGGAAGTCGACGGCGCCGCTCATGTCGCGCCCGGCGCGGTCCGGCGGAAGCTGGCTCATCAACTCGCCCGCCTTGTCCATCTCGGTGTGGCCGGCGAGTTCACCGTGGTACAGGTCGGGGGCGAACGCCACGAAGCCGGCCTCGGCCAGACGGTCCGCCATCTCCTTGATCCCCGAGTCGAGGCCCCACCACTCCTGGACGACGATGACGCCGGGGCCGGTGCCGTTACCACCCTCGGGAAGCGCCAGGTAGCCCGACGCATCGTTGCCGTTGCTTGCGAAGCTGACGATGTCTCCCATGGGCTCAACCGTAGACCGAATTCCGGCGATGCCATACGATCGCGAGCGTGACTCAACTCGACGCTCCACCATCCGCGTTGCTCGGCGACGCCTACGCCAACGACCGTGCTCGTGTCTTCCACTCGTGGTCGGTCCAGAGTGCGCTCGACCCCACGGTGATCGCCGGTGCGGCAGGATCGACGTTCTGGGATCCCGACGGCACGACATGGATCGACTTCTCGAGCATGTTGGTCAACATGAACCTCGGGCACCAGCACCCGAAGATGATCCAGGCGATCAAGGACCAAGCCGACGTGCTGTGCATGGTCGCGCCGCCGTTCGCCAACGACCAGCGCAGTGAAGCTGCCCGCCTGATCGTCGAGAAGGCGAACCGCGGCGGGGCAGGCGGGCACTTCGAAAAGGTGTTCTTCACGAACGCCGGCGCCGAGGGCGTCGAGAATGCAGTCCGCCTGGCGAAGGGCTACACGGGCCGGATGAAGGTGCTGTCGGCCTACCGCAGCTACCACGGCGGCACTGCGCTGACCGTCGGTCTCACCGGCGAACCGCGCCGGTTGGAGAACGAGCCGTCGGTGCCGGGCCTCGTGAAGTTCTGGGGTCCGTACCCGTACCGGTCGGCGTTCCACTCGACGTCGCCGGAACAGGAGACCGAACGGGCGCTACAGCACCTCCGCGAGACGATCCTCGTCGAGGGCGCCGACAAGATCGCAGCGATCGTTCTCGAGTCGGTGGTCGGCACGAACGGCATCCTGGTGCCGCCGCCCGGCTACCTCGAGGGGTTGCGGGCGTTGTGCGACGAGTTCGGGATCGTCTGGATCGCGGATGAGGTGATGGCCGGCTTCGGCCGGACCGGACAGTGGTTCGCCTGGCAGAACTGGGATGCGCAGCCCGACCTCATCGCCTTCGCGAAGGGCGTCAACTCCGGTTACATCCCGCTCGGTGGGGTCGTGATCTCCTCGGCGATCGCCCATGCCTACGACGAGCGGACGTTCCCTGGCGGCCTGACCTACTCCGGCCATCCGTTGGCCTGCGCAACTGCGGTGGCGAGCGTCGGGATCTTCGAGGAGGAGGGCGTGCTCGCCCACGCCCGACACCTGGGCGACGACATCATCGGCCCGGCCCTGCGCGACATCGCCGAACGGCACCCGTCGGTCGGCGAGGTGCGCGGTCTCGGCGTGTTCTGGGCGGTCGAACTCGTCGCCGACCCGACAACGCGATCGCCTGCTCCGCCGGCGACCGTCGC
>JBGTIA010000335.1:0-2210 GCA_041745835.1 Ilumatobacteraceae bacterium
GAGCGATCTCCTCGGCGGTCAGCTCCAAGTCGACGGCGGCGACAGCGTCGTCGATGTGGTGCGGCTTGGGCGCCCCGACGATCGGTGACGTGACGAACGGCTTGGCGAGCACCCACGCCAGGGCGACCTGCGCACGCAAGACGCCGCGCTCGCCGGCGATCTCGGCGACCCGGTCGACGATGACCCGGTCGTCGGGCGAGTAGAGCATCTTGCCGAATTCGTCGGTCTCCGAGCGGGCGGTCGACTCGTCCCAGTCGCGTGTCAGGCGTCCACGCGCCAGCGGGCTCCATGGGATCACGCCGACGCCCTGATCGGCGCACAACGGCATCATCTCGCGCTCTTCTTCGCGCTGGAGCAGGTTGTAATGGTTCTGCATGCTGACGAACTTCGTCCACCCGTGGAGATCGGCGGTGTACTGCGCCTTGGAGAACTGCCACGCCCACATCGACGACGCTCCGATGTACAGGGCCTTGCCGGCCTTCACCACGTCGTGCAGCGCCTCCATCGTCTCCTCGATCGGTGTCTTTGCGTCGTAGCGATGGATCTGGTAGAGGTCGACGTAATCGGTGCCCAGGCGGCGCAGGCTGTGGTCGATCTCGGCCATGATCGCCTTGCGCGACAGCCCGGCCGAGTTCTGGCCACGCCGCATCGGCCCGTGCACCTTGGTGGCGATCACGATCTCGTCGCGGTTCGCCATGTCAGCGAGCGCACGACCGACGAACTCCTCGCTGGTGCCGAGCGAGTACACGTTGGCGGTGTCGAAGAAGTTGATGCCGGCATCGAGGGCTTGTTGGATGAACGGACGAGACGTCTCCTCGTCGAGCGACCATGCGTGCGTGCCCTGGTCGGACGTGCCGAAGCTCATACAGCCGAGGCAGATGCGCGAGACGTCGAGGCCGGTGTTGCCGAGCTTGGTGTATTCCATGGGGCGATCGTAGGAGTTGGGTGGGTCGGGATCGCCCACCGGCGCGTCCTCTGCGGCGAGACTGGAACCGATGCCCGCCGACGAACCTGCGAACGACGGTCCTTCGGGGTCGGGTCCGGGGGGACCGGTCGACGGTCCTCACCCGCCTCCCGACCCCGAACCCGAACCCGAACCCGAAATCTGCACGGATCGTCCCGCTGAGCGCAACATCCTGCGCATTTTTCGAGGTGTGGTGGGGGTGGGGGTGCGGCCGGCGCCGGGGCCGTCGCCACCCCCGTTTGTGTGCGGAATTCGGTGGACCGCCCCGCCGGAAACCTGACGCAAACGAGGTGAGCGGGGTGGGTGGTCAGGCGAGGCTGCCGGCGGTCTGGGCTTTGGCGACCGAGGCTCGCACGACGGGGATGTCGGCATCGTGCAGGGGTTGCATCCAGGTCTTGCGGGCGAGGGCGGCGTCGATGAACGGCTCGAGTTCGGCGGCCTTCCGAGTGCGACGGTCGGTCTCGCCGGCGGCGAACTCCGGCATCACGTCAGACGCGAACAGTTCGAGCGACGAGCAGATGTCGGCGTGGCGATTACGCCCGGCCTGCTGGATGAAGATGATCTGGTCGACGCCGACATCGCGCATCTGGCGCAGGTATCGCGCTGCATCGTCGGGCGTACCGATGCAACTCGCGAACGTCTCGCCCTGCGCGTCCGCGGTAGCGATCCGTCGCTCGACGCTGTCGTGCGGACGGCGGGCCTGGAACTCGCCCCACAGGTCGGTGCGACCAGGCACCTGATCGTGTGCCACCAGTGCATTGAGCGCGTAGCCGAAGAACTCGAAGCCCTCCTGCCCGCGCCGGATTGCCTCGGATCGATCCTCGTGCAGTGAGAACCCGGTGACCAGCGCGATGTTGGCGTTGACGGTGTGGCCGAGCGGCACGCACTCGTCGCCGCGGATGATGTCGTAGTACACGTCGACCCACGACTTCGCCTCGTCCGGGTCGACGAAGCTGAACGCCAACGCCCCGATGCCGTTGCGGGCGGCGACCTTGATCGTGTCGCGGTTGGTGCAGGCCATCCACATCGGTGGGTGCGGCTTCTGGCGAGGCTTGGGCAGCACGTTGCGACACGGCATCGAGAACGTCTCCGACGTGTAGCCGGGGTATGGGTCCAGCACCATCATGTTGGCGATCTGCTCGGCGGCCTCGAGCGCCATCGCTCGCTTCTGCTTGGCCGGGATGTCGAAGCCGTGCAGCTCCAGGCGGGTCGCTCCCTCACCGATGCCGAAGTCGACTCGACCGTC
>JBGTIA010000336.1:0-1829 GCA_041745835.1 Ilumatobacteraceae bacterium
GTGATCGGGGTGATCGTGAGGCGGATGTCGAGCGCGCAGGCGTTGCTGCCATTCTCTTGCAGGCGCCACTCCTTCTGGGTCACGGGGAGCGGTGCGAAGGGAGCGGCAGCGCTGACGACGTTCTCGTTGAAGTCCGCGAGCACGGCCGTGCCGACGACGTAGGCCCGGAGGACGGAACCGCTGGCCGGGATCGCGCCACCTCTGTAGATGCGCGTCCAGGTGTCGAGGTTCACGTAGTTGACACCGAGGACCTTATCGAAGGAGTAGGTGGGATCCACGGCGACCGCGTTCACCGAGAAGCTGAGCAAGCCCGTGTAGCGCACCGGCGTTCCGGCGGGCAACGCCCCACAGATGTTGCCGTTGGTGAACGGTACACCGCGACCGTCGTACGCGAGGCGGATCAGTTGGTCGGGTTCGAGCGGGTTGGTGTTGTTCGTGGTGTCGGCGTCCAAGTTGCGGGCGACCTCGATGGCGTCGCTGGTGCCGTCGCCGTCGGTGTCGAACTTGGTGGGGTCGGTGCCCGCCGTAAATTCTTGTCCGTCGACCAAACCGTCGAGGTCGGCGTCGGCCACGAGCGGGTCGGAGAACACGTCGTACGGCGCCTCGCCGACGATGCGCACGGTGATGGGCTTCTTCAGCTCGTCGCCGTCGCTCCGCAGGTCGTTGTCGATGTCGGCGTCGAGGGGATCGTAGACGAGTTCCCACGTGTCGGTGCCCGGCACGTAGCGCACTTCCTCGAAGTCGCTGAGGCCGTCGCCGTCGGTGTCGGCCAAGCGCGGGTGCAGGCCCAGCAGCTTCTCGATCGCGTCGGGCACGCCGTCGCCGTCGGTGTCAGCGCGGTTGGGATCGGACGTCGGCGCGACGCCGCACGTGGCGAAGCTCGTCGGGGTGCACGTGACCAGCGCGCCCTGGACGCCCGGCACGGTCGACACCGCGTAGTACGTCACGGTCCAGCCCTCGGTCTCCTCGAAGTTGACGAGCCCGTCGCCGTCGTTGTCAAGTGCGCGGTCGCCGTCCCTGATGGTGGGGTCCGTGCCGAGGCGGCGCTCGTCGCCGTCGCTCAAGGTATCGCCGTCGGTATCGGGGTCGAGCGGGTCGGTGTAGCACTCGACGACGTCGGTCAGACCTGCGACGGGCACGCAGCCGAAGCCGGTGTCCTCGTCGATGCCCGCGTCGGGATCGATCCCGAAGCGCAGCGTGATGCGGTACCCGCGGATCTCGTCGAAGTCGCTGATCCCGTCGCCGTCGGTGTCGGCGCGCAGCGGGTCCGTGCCGAGCACGCTCTCTTGGCGGTCGGTGAGGCCGTCGAGGTCCGAGTCGGCGCGGGCGCAGCTCGGGTAGACCTGGTACGAGCCGGTCGGGAGCACGACCTCCCAGCCGACGTAGATCTCGTCGTAGTCGCTGAGGCCGTCGCCATCCGTGTCGACGAGCTGGTCGGAGCACCCCATCAGGTACTCCCAGCGCGCGGTGACCCGGTCGCCGTCGGCGTCTTGCACGAAGGCCAGCGTGATGCCGTCTTCCGTGCGCAGAAGGCGCGAGTCGAAGTCGATCGTCCGGTCGATGCCCGCGGTGCCGATCACTTCCCAGTTCCTTAGCGCGGTCCCGCCGCCATTCTCGACCGACCGGATCCGCCACAAGACGCTGGTGCCTTCGAAGGTCTTGATCGAGTAGCTGTTCTCGAGTTCGACGACGTTGAGCGTCGACGAGGGCGTGGCGTCCTCGTCGTAACGCACGAGTCCGAGCACGTCCTCGAGCGCCTCGCGGAGCGTGATGCCGACTTGCCCGCCGCGGTCGTCGAACACGCGTCGGTCGCCCTCGTCGACCACGCC
>JBGTIA010000337.1:0-2856 GCA_041745835.1 Ilumatobacteraceae bacterium
GTCGCCCACTGCTGAGCTTCGCGGAGCAGTCCGCCGAGTTCGGCGTGGCGGGCGAGTTGTGGGGCCCGCTCCACTGGTGGTGTCACTCCGGCGGCGAGCATCGCCTCGAACGCTCGGGCGTGGAGGGTCTCGGCGGTCCGACTGCCGAGTTCCGCCTCGAGCGCGCGTGCGACGAGCGCGTGGGTGAAGCGGACGTTGCCCGACAGCGAAGGGTGGTCGGCCAGGATCCCGACGACCACGGCGCGACCCAGCAGCGCATCAACTGTGTGGCCGGGCAGGTCGGTCATCGCCTGGAGCACCTGCTGGTTGAACTGCATGCCGAACACGGCCGCTGCGGTGAGTACGGGTTGGGCCTCTGGCCCGAGGGCGGCGACGCGCTGCCAGACGAGGTCGCGCAGCACCGGCGGTAGTGCTTCAGCGGTCGCCGGAACGAACGATGCGGCGTCGCCTTCGACCTCGATGTGGCCGGTTTCGATCCAGTGTCGAAGGAGGTGCTCGGCGAAGAGTGGATTGCCCGCCGTCTCGGTGCGGAGCCGGTCTGCGATCTGCCTGACGTCGCAGCGATCGGTGTCGGTGAGTCGAGCGTGGACCAGTGCGGCGAGTTCGTCGCCGTCGAGACCGTCCAGCTCGACGAGGGCCGCGTCGACGAGCATGGCGGCGAACGCGGCGGGCTCGCGTACCCCCAGGACGAACAGGACCGGCGCCGGTCCGAGGTTGTGCATCAGGTGCTCGAGCAGCTGCAGAGCAGCCGGCTCCGCCCAGTGCAGATCGTCGAGCATCAAGATGAGCGGAGCGACCGTCGCAGCGCGTTCGAGGATGTCGAGAACTGCGTTGAACATCTGGTGGCGGGCGGTGTCGTCGTCGCCGGCCACCGGGACCGTGCACGCCATCCGTCCTGCGACGTGCGGGAGGAGTCGCAGCAGGTCGCCGCCCCATGCGGCGGTGTGGGCCATGAGGTCGTCGCTCGCCAGCGTGTCGACCACACGACCCACGACGGTCTGGAAGGGGTGGTACGGCACGGCGACGTGCTCGTCGCAGCGCCCGTAGAACACGTCCCAACCTGACGCCTCACGTGCGAACGTGGCCAGCAGCGTGGTCTTGCCGATGCCTGCCCCGCCCGACACCAACACGGTCCGCACCCCGTTGTGACGTACCTGCTCGGCTGCGTCAGCCAGCAACGCCAGCTCGCCGCGCCGCCCGACGCCGGTCGGCATCGCAGCCAGGATCTCGTGCAGCGGCGGAGCCACATGCGGTGCAGCCGGCACGACCGCTTCATCTGAGTCGCTCGGTCGTCGGTCGTCGACACCGTTCCAGCCTGCGGCGACCCGCTGGTCGATGGCTCGCAGCTCGGCCGACGGCTCGGTGCCGGCCGTCTCCGCCAGCTCGTCGCGGTAGCGACGGAACGCTCGTAAAGCCTCGGTCTGGCGCCCGCTGGCCGCCAATGCCCGGATGGCGAGACCCCGGGGGCGATCCCGGAGTGGGTGCTCAGCGATGTGTGGTTCGAGGACGGCCAGCGCGTCGTGGGGTCGACGGTCGACGATCAGCGCCTCGCCGAGATCCTCGACTGCGACGGCTCGGATCGTGCCCAGCCGGACCGCCTCGCCGACAGCCCACGCCTCGTCGGCGAACTCCTCGAGCGCGTTCCCCACCCATCGCTCGAGCGCTCGGGTGATCACCACGACATCACCGTTCGCCGACTGCAGCTCGGCGCACGCCACGGCGGCGTCGACGACGGCATCCAATCGGTACCCGCCCACGGTGGTCTGCAGCGCCTCCTCGCCGACGAGCCGACGCAGCCGGGACACCGACTTTCGCAACGCACCACTCGTGACCTCCAACACCCCGCAGAGCCACTCCGCCCGCACAGGGGTCCACGCGTGGACCGCGAGCACACCGAGCAGACGGCGCTGGGCCGCGCTGGGGAGGTCGATCACCTCGCCTGCCGCATCGAGTAGCTGCACAGGGCCGAGCACCCGGACGGAGAGTTCGCGCTGCGGCACTCACAGAGTGTTGCGCATGCGGTGACGCGCGAGTGACGCGCAGCCTGTGGCTTTGTTCAGGGCCAACCCACTCGACAACGCAGGAGGTCAATCACATGTTCGTCACCGTGCTCCACCACATCCACGATCCCGAGGGATTCGAGGCAGCCGAGGAGAAGGCGCTCGAGGCAGGCCTCCCGCCCGGCGTGGCGCTCCCCATTCACGCCGCCACGAACGATCACAGCTTCGGCGTCTGCATCTGGGAGGGCGAGTCGCTCGAAGCAGTACGCGAGCTGGTCGAAGGTGTCGTCGGCGGCACGGCCAAAAACGAGTACTTCGAAATGAACGTCGACGGCCTCACGCCGTCGCTCTGACGAGACGATTCATCATGCCCGAGTACCTGTTCGAAGCAACATACACAAGAGAGGAATGACTATGCCCAAGATGGTGATTACCCACAACGTCGCTGATGTGGACAAGTGGCTGGGGTTCAAAGCGGAGCGCGCCGACGCGATCGGCGGGCTCGGTGGAACGAACGTCGTCGACCACGTGGCCCACGACGGCACCAAGACGGTCGCCATTACAGCCGACGTAGCCGATGTCGAGGCGGTCATGGAGGCGCTCGGATCGCCTCCTCCGGAGCTCGGCGCGGTCATGGAGAAGCACGGAGTGCTCCCTCCCTTGGTCGTATTCGTCGAGCGGTAGTCCGGCTCCCGACTGCCGGCCCTCCGAAGGTGGCAAGGGTGAGCCGGGATCGGCGCTGTCCCCAAAGTTCCGGCCTGGGGCACCCGATAACGCCGATCTGGTCACCCTCCCCCGAAGCAGGGTCGACCCGCACAGTCCGGCCCAAGCCGAGCACTGCACTTTCCCAGCCGGG
>JBGTIA010000338.1:0-7254 GCA_041745835.1 Ilumatobacteraceae bacterium
CGCCGGCGAACCCGGCGAGGCCAGCGGTCATCGCCCACGCCGCCGCCGCGCCGATCGGCCCGTCGCCCGTCATCATCGTTTCGCCATAGGTGAACGCGCGGCCCCAGGGTTGGCCGAGCAACGCATGGCTGCGCAACACGACTGCCGAGTTGGTCGGCGCCATCACGAACGGGCCGACCCAACTCCCGAAGCGATCGTCGCGGCTCGGGCGGCTCATCCCCGGCTGCTTCGGCCCGTGCCGCAGATCGACCGGCGCCAACACGTACGGGTCCTCGACCACCTTGCGCAGGTCCGGATCGTCCGCCATCTCCTCGAACATCTGCATGCCACTCGCCGCAGTCCCACCGCTGACACCGCCCTTGGCGCCCTTGACCGACATGCGCAGCTCGACGCACGGCTCGCCGAACTGCTCGATGGCGCGTTGCTGGGTGAACCACGTGCCCAGGTCGGACGGGATCGAGTCGAATCCGCACGCATGGACGATGCGGGATCCTGTCGCCTCGGCGCGTGACTGGTGCGCGTCGATCATGCGCCGCATCCACTGCACCTCTCCGGTCAGGTCGCAGTAGTCGGCGCCGGCCTCGACCACCGAGGCGACGAGCTCGGATCCGTGCAGTGCGTACGGCCCGACCGTCGACACGACGACTCGTGTCGAGGCGGTGATCGCATCGAGGGCCGCACGATCGGAGGCGTCGGCGACGATCCGTGGCACGTCCGCGCCCGTCGCTCTGGCGACGTCGTCGAGTTTCGACGAGCTCCTTCCGGCGATCGCCCACCGGAGGTCGCCCTCGGTGCCGTGGCGTCGAACCAGATGGCCGCACAGGATCTGGCCGACAAAGCTCGTCGCGCCATAGACGACGACGTCGTGGTCCCGCTTCATTTTCACCGGCTGGCGCTCACAGGTACTGGCCGGTCGCCACCCGTTCGATCGCCCGACCGCCGGCGACGTCGGTCTGGGCGGTCTCGGACACGAGGGTGCGGATGAACACGATCCGCTCGCCCTTCTTGCCCGAGATCTTCGCCCAGTCGTCAGGGTTGGTCGTGTTCGGCAGGTCTTGGTGTTCCTTGTACTCCTGCTTCACCGACACCACGAGGTCGTCGGTGCACACCCCCTTCGCGCCGCCGTCGATCACCCGTTTGATCGCCAGCTTCTTGGCGCGTCGCACGACGTTCTCGATCATCGCGCCCGATGAGAAGTCCTTGTAGTACAGGATCTCCTTGTCACCGTTCTGGTAGGTGACCTCCAAGAAACGATTCGCCTCGTCGTCGCGGTACATCTCCGCAACCGTCGCGTCGATCATGTCCGGAATCGACTCACCCGCCATGATGGGGATCTCGTCGGTGAGATACCGGGCGAAGATCGACTTGGCAGCCTCGGCGTTCGGACGCTCGATCTTGATCTTCACGTCGAGTCGTCCGGGCCGCAGGATTGCCGGGTCGATGAGGTCCTCGCGGTTGGTGGCTCCGATCACGATCACGTTCTTCAGGCCCTCGACGCCGTCGATCTCCGACAGCAGCTGTGGCACGATCGTCGACTCCATGTCGGAGCTGATGCCCGAGCCACGCGTCCGGAACATCGAGTCCATCTCGTCGAAGAAGACGATCACCGGCCAGCCCTCGTCGCTCTTCTCACGCGCCCGTTGGAACACGAGGCGGATCTGTCGCTCCGTCTCGCCGACGTACTTGTTCAGGAGTTCGGGGCCCTTGATGTTGATGAAGTAACTGCGCCCCTTGCCTTCCCCGATCGTGTCGGCGACCTTCTTGGCGAGACTGTTGGCGACCGCCTTGGCGATCAGCGTCTTGCCGCAACCGGGAGGTCCGTACAGCAGGATCCCCTTCGGTGCCGGCAGTTGGTGCTCGGCGAAGAGATCCTGGTGCAGGAACGGCAGCTCGACGGCGTCGGCGATCTGTTCGATCTGCTCGTCGAGGCCGCCGATGTCGGTGTAGGAGATGTCGGGGACTTCCTCGAGCAGGAGGTGTTCGACCTCGGGGCGGGGCAGCTTCTCGAGCAGCAGGTTCGAGCGCACGTCGAGCCGTAGGTGATCACCGGCACGGATGTGCATGCCTCGGATCGTGTCGGCGAGTTCGCAGACCCGCTCCTCGTCGGCACGTCCGACCACCACGATCCGGACGCCGTCGTCCATGACCTCCTTCACCGTGACGACCTCGCCGGTGATCTCCGGCGCCCGCGCCATCACGACGTTGTAGCTCTCGTTCAACACGACCTCCGCGCCGCGGTCGAGCAGCTCGTGATCGATGTCCGGATGCAGCGCCACCCGCATCTTGCGGCCACTCGTGAGGATGTCGACGGTGTCGTCGTCGTTCTTCCCGACGACCACGCCGTAGGCCGACGGCGGCTGCGACAGCTTGTCGACCTCGTCGCGCAACGACGAGATGTGTTCTCGCGCTTCACGCAGGGTGTACGAGAGCTTCTCGTTCTGGCCGACCGCGGCGGCGAGCTGGCCCTTGGTCTCGAGCAGACGCTCCTCCAGGGAATGCACTCGTTTGGGCGCGTCGGCGAGTCGAGCCCGGAGGTGTGCGATCTCCTCCTGGAGGGCTGCGAGTTCCTCTCGTTCGCCCGCTCCGGCGTCGTTGGTCGACCGTGGATCGTCCGCTGAGGTTGCCATGGGCCGAATGTACACGCACCGATGGGAATCGTGTTTGCACGTGCTTGGCCGTGTAAACTTGGATTCGTGGAAACCCCACGCAACGCAGAATTCCAACGAGGAGCCCCACTGACATGAAGGTCTGGATCGACCAGGATCTGTGCACCGGCGACGGCCTGTGCGAGGAGATCGCACCCGACGTCTTCACCCTGCTCGACGACGGCCTCGCCTATGTCGTCGAGAGCGGCAAGATCTTCGCCACGGCCAAGGGCAATCCTCAGGGCGCCGAGGGTCTCGCCGAGATCCCCGACGGTCAGCTCGAAGCCGTCATCGAGTCCGCCGAGGAGTGCCCCGGCGAGTGCATCTACATCGAACCCTGAGCCGTTAACTGACCGGCGAGTTCCTCCGGTGGAGCCTCGCTGATCCCGAAGCGCTCGTGCAGGCGCCGAAGCGGGGCGGGCGCCCACCAGTTCCGGTCACCGGCCAGCTTCATCAACGCCGGGACCAGGGTCGATCGAACGATGAAGGCGTCGACGAGCACGGCGACCGCCAACCCCAGGCCGAACAACTTGATGAACGTGACCCCCGACGTCGCGAACGCGAAGAACGTGATCGACAACAGCAGGGCGGAAGCCGTGACGAGTCGGCCGGTCTTCTCGAGCCCGACCGCCACGGCCAGGTCGTTGTCGCCGGTGCGGTCGTACTCCTCTTTGATCCGCGACAGCAGGAACACCTCGTAGTCCATGCTGAGCCCGAAG
This sequence comes from Ilumatobacteraceae bacterium, assembly GCA_041745835.1. Taxonomy (GTDB): domain Bacteria; phylum Actinomycetota; class Acidimicrobiia; order Acidimicrobiales; family Ilumatobacteraceae; genus Sva-07. The sequence continues at coordinate 3,365 of JBGTIA010000338.1, forward strand.
GCGACGCAGAACATCAGGATCGGCATCGAGATGTCGGTGAGTCCGGTGGCTGTGAAGCCCAGCAGATCGGCGCCATTGCCCTCCTGGAAGACCCAGACCATCAGGCCGAACGTGGCCGTCAGGCTGAGCGCATTGAGCACGATCGCCTTGAGCGGGACCAGCAACGACCCGAACATCAGGAACAGCAGCACGAACGTCGCCACCACGATCATCGCCGCGGCGTACGGGACCCGGTCGAAGATCGCGGCCTTGGAGTCCACCAGCGCTGCCGAGGCGCCGCCCACCAGCGTTTCCTCGAACGGCGAATCCAACTGGCGGATGTCGCGCACCATCCGCTCGGCCTCGGCTGAGACGGGTTCGACCGACGGGACCACGTTGAACCACGTGGCATCACCCGACGACGAGCCCGACGGCTCGAACTGCGCCAGTGACGGGTCGCTCGCCACGTTGACGCCGTCCACGAACCGCCCAGCGGCGCTGTCGACTCGTGCCACGCCCGCCACGGTCGAGACCTCCGCCGCATAGTCCGCGATCGAGTCCGCGATCGAGGTCGCCTGCGCTCCCCCGCCCACTCGCCCGCTGGCGACGATGGCGAAGGCGTCGCTCTCGGACGAGTCGAACTCGTTGCGCAGGATGTCGGACTGACGACGGACCTCCGTCGATTCGGGGAGCACCCGGTCGTCCGGCACACCCCACTCGACGCCGAGGAACGGAACGCCGAGCGCCAGGAGGAACACGATGCCCGTGACCGCCACGCCGACAGGACGGCGCATCACCCCGGTGGCGAGTCGATGCCAGATGCCCTCGCCAACAGACGCGCCGGCGGCCTCCGCTCCCCCGGCGCTGCGTCGGCGGAACAGCCGGAGCGAGTCGACCCGGGGGCCGAGCACGGCGAGCAGGGCTGGAAGCGAGACGACCGAGATGACCATTGCGACCAGCAGGACACCGATGCCGCCGTAGGCGAACGAACGAAGGAAGTAGAGCGGGAAGATCAGCAGCGCGCTCAGGGAGATCGCCACCGTGATCGCGCTGAATGCGACCGTGCGCCCGGCGGTCTCGACGGTGCGCACGACGGCGTCGTCGACACTGCGCCCGGCCGCTCGTTCCTCGCGGAACCGGCTGACGATGAACAGCGAGTAGTCGATCGCCAGGCCCAGGCCCAGCGCCGTCACGAGATTGATCGAGAAGATCGACACGTCGGTGAACTGGGTGACGGTCCACAAGACCATGAAGGCACCGAACACCGAGACACCACCGACGAGCACGGGGAGGCCAGCTGCCACCACGCCGCCGAACACGAACAGCAACAGCAGCAGTGTGAGTGGTACGGCAATCGCCTCGGCACGGACGAGGTCGCCCTCGATCGTCTCGCCGATGGCGGCGAACACTGCTTCGGTACCGGCGAGGCCGACGCTGATGCCCGGCCGCTCGAGACCGGCGTACTCGTCGAGGACGAACTCGATCGTCTCCACCCGTTCGGGATCCTCGTCGGCGCCGGGGAACCGCATCAGGATCAGCGCCCGGTCTCCCTGCGCTGATCGCAGCGGCGGTGCCGACCCGAGCGACCAGTACGACGCCACGTCGTCGACTCCCTCGATGGCGGCGAACTCCTCGGTCAGCGCACGACCGGCATCGACCACCTCTGGATCGTCGACGCTGCCACTCACGGCGGACACGACGACCACCAGATCGGCGCTGCCGGTGTCGAATTCGTCGTCGAGCGTGGCGATGGCCCGGCTCGACTCCGAGGCTGGATCGTCGAAGCCTCCGTTGGTGAGCCCTGCGAAGACGCCCGAGCCGAGTGCGATTGCAATGATCAGGCCCAACAGGGTGGTGACCAGGACGGTTCGTCGACGGCGGACGACGAGGTGGCCGAGTGTCGTGAACATGGCGGTTCCTCCTGCCGCCTCGGCGGCTCGTATTGACAATTGTATGTGTACAGGTGTCAATCAATCATGGAAGTGAACACATGTCAACCGGTAGCATCGTGACCGTGGCCACACCGACCGTTCCCCGCCCGCGAGCTGCACGCGGCGACGGCGACCGCCTGCGCACCGATCTCCTCAGCGCAGCGGCGGACCTGATCGCCGAGCACGGCGAGATCGAGGCGGTGTCGCTGCGAGCGGTCGCTCGGCGCGCCGGAGTCTCACCGACAGCCGTGTACCGCCACTTCGACGACCACGTCGAGCTCTTGCGCGACACCGTCGATCACTGCTGGTCGACGTTCTACGACCAGCTCCGTGACGCGACATCGCCCGACGACGATCCGTTCGACGCCTTCCGGTCGATGGGCGACGCCTACGTGGCGTACGCGATGGAACGAACCGGGCAGTACCGCGTCCTCTTCTCCGACAAGGTCGAGCTCGGCGACGGCAAGTCGCCCGGTGGTCTGGCAGCGTTCCAGTTGCTCGTCGACGCCGTCGCCCGCATGCTCGACGCCAACGGTGACCGGCGCGACCCGTTCTTCGTCGCCGTTCAGGTCCACACGTGGATCCACGGAATCGTCGACCTGTGTGGGTCGCACCCCGACATGCCGTGGCCGGAGACGACACAGCTCCTCGACGGATTGAGCGACGCGCTCCGGCTCGCGCCACTGCGCTGAGTAACGCGTCTCGTCGACGCGCGTCAGACCGGGTTGCGACCGAGGAACCGTCCGACGCTCAGGAACGCTGTGTGGGCGACCATTCGATGGTCGGGTCGAACGGCTTGGCCCTCGATGTGCCAGCCGCGGTGCAACACCTCGATCGTGCGCGCGTCGATCCACTTGCCCTTCAGTGCCGTGCGCACTTGGACGGCCTGCGTGATCGACGGCGTGTAGGCGAGCAACAACCCGCCGGGTTGCAGCACTGCCTCGGCGTTCGGAACGACGTTCCACGGCTCGGGAAGGTCGAGGACCACCCGGTCGAACATACCCAACGCCGGATCGATGCTCTCGTAGCTGTCCGCAATGTGCACGTCGTAACGATCGAGCGCGGGCGCACCCAGAAAGCTCTCGACGTTCTTGCGCGCCCGGTTCGCGAAGTCCTCTCGGATCTCGTAGCCGACGATCTCGGCGCCGTAGCGCAACATCGTCATCGACAACGCTCCCGAGCCGATCCCGGTCTCGAACACGCGCACGCCCGGCCCGATGTCGGCGAGCATGCAGATCGGCGCGAGATCCTTCGGATAGATCACCTGAGCGCCCCGAGGCATCTCGACGACGAAGTCCTCGAGCGTCGGGCGCAGCACGGTGTACTCCGAGCCCTTGGTCGAGCGCACCACGACGCCTTCGCGCTGGCCGACCACGTCGGCGTGCGGTACGAATCCGTTGTGGCTGTGGAACTCGCCACCCTCGGAGAGGTCGATCATGTAGCGGCGCTTCTTGCTGTCGAGCAGCAGCGCCTTCTCCCCTTCGGTGAACACCCCGGTCATCGTCGTCTCCCTCTTCCGCCTCGCGTCAACACCATCTCGACCGGCACAGGTTCGTGCGCGCTCGACTTCTCCACCAGTCTGCAGAACGCACACACCTCGCCGGTCGTCGGCGACCCGCACCGTTCGCAGTGATTCAGTTCGCCTGCGGCCGCGGCCGACTGGCCTGCGAGCAGCGGCGCCATCCGCTCGAGGAATCCGAGGTAGAACGACGCCTTCGATCCGGGCGACTTCGCCTCGATAGCGTTCAACGATCCCTTGTACGACAGGTGACGGTTGCCGGCGGAGATCGGGCATTCCTCGACCACGTAGTCGATGCCACGCACCAGACACCAGGCGGCCATCTCGCGCTCGGTCAACCGAACGAGCGGCTTCACCTTCTTGGGAAACCCGTTCGTCGCCGGCAGCACCGGCATCTGGCGGGCGAGGTAGTCGAGATCCCACCGCAGGGTGTTGCCGAACAGCACCGCCGCCTCGTCGTC
>JBGTIA010000339.1:0-10963 GCA_041745835.1 Ilumatobacteraceae bacterium
CTCGCCGGTCGTGTCGCCGGTGGTGTCGCCGGTGGTGTCGCCTGACACGTCGGGCGGTGGCGTCACCGATGCATCGGGTGCGGAGAGCTGCGCGATCGTCTTGTCGGCCTCCTCGGTGCCGAGCAGCACGAGAACACCTGCACCGTTGAGTGCGCCACCTTCGACCGGCGGCGGCGTGGGCACGGCTTCGACGGTGAGGCCTCCCATGCTGCGGGCCACCGATTCGGCCACCGCTTGCGCGGCTGCGATGGTCGGGTCGTACTGCACGAGCGAGGCGGCAAGGCCGGATTGCGTCGAGTTCGTCGCCTCGGCCATCACGAAGCCGAGCGTGGCGAGTTCGGTGGTCATCCGCCCCGCCGAGCCAGGGACACCGCTCGCGTTGGCGACCACGACGGTTGCCCCTTCGGTGACGAACGGCGGCTCGGTGGTCGTGGTCGTGGTGTTCTCGGCGACGGTGCTCCCGGTGGTGTCGCCAGGCGTCGACTCGACCGGCGCGCTCCCACCATCGTCGGCGGAGTCCCCGTCGTCGGTGATGTTGTTGAGGATCAGGAAGCCGACGATCACGGCCACCACTGCCAGCACGATGCTGATCGTCGAGCCCATCGGTGAGCCGCCGACACCCTGGCGGGGCGATCGGCGAGACGGCGTCGGCGTGACCGGTGCGTCGGGGTCTTCGTAGCTCATGCGTGCGCTCCCTCTCCTGCCGCTGCCGACGGAACTCCGTCGAGGCGGGCCTTTCGGGCCCTCAGACGCAGCCGCTTGAGTCGACGCACCACGAGCGGGTCGTGGTCCATCGCTGCCGGGTCGTCGAGCACCTTGGTCAGTTCCGCATGGTATTCCTCCGGCGAACACTGAAAGCGCGCGCGGATCACCTGGTCACGCGGTTCGTCGTTGTTCCACCACGCACGTTCGAAGTCGAGCATGGCGGCGGAGCGTTCGTCGAGCATCCCGCACAGGTTGGCCGCAAACGGTCGGTGAATACAAGCACCCTGGTCGCACACTTCATCGCCGCAGCGATTCGCCTATCGTTCAGAGCGTGTCGACACGCCCGTTCATGATCGGCATTGCGGGGGGAAGCAGTTCGGGCAAAACCACCGTCACCGAGCGTCTGGTGTCGATGACGGGTGCCGATCACCTGTCCCTGATCGAGCTCGACTCGTACTACCTCGACCTCGGCGACACGCCGATCGAGGAGCGCCGTTCAGTCAACTACGACCATCCGGACGCCTTCGACTGGGCACTCCTGAACGACCACCTCGCAGCGCTCGCCAACGGCGCCTCGGTGCCCGTGCCGGTCTATGACTACGGGCAGCACAACCGCAGCCCCGAGGTCCGAATGGTCGAGCCGGCCCGGATCGTGGTGGTCGACGGGATCCTCGTGCTGTGGGATCGCACGCTGCGCGAACGGTTCGACCTCAAGATCTTCGTCGACACGGCGGCCGACATCCGACTGATCCGACGGTTGCGGCGCGACGTCGCAGAGCGCGGACGCACCCCGGAATTCGTCATCGAGCAGTACCTCGAGACGGTGCGACCGGCGCACGAACGGTTCATCGAACCCAGCAAGCGCTACGCCGACGTCATCATCCCCGAGGGTGGGCTGAACCGGCCCGCCCTGGAAGTTCTGCTCGCACGAGTGCGAGAGCTCGCCGTCGAAGACGCCTGACGCCGACGATTCCCCGGCGGCGGGCGACGATCGAACGCGCCACCTCGCTCGGACGGATCGCCGAACGGTCACGCCGTCACGGCGTCGCATGGTCGCGCCGCGCCGCAGCTCGCGCTCAAGGTGGCAACGCGTCCTGCCGATGCCCAACCTCAACAGATTGTCTCGTCGGGTGGCTGAGACACCGAATGTCCTGAACGATTGTCGGTAGCTCGCCCAACCCTGACAGATCGAGCGCATCACTCATGTCCCGAAACACTTCGACCGGTGCGCTTGATCGCATGCGGTTGCGCAAACACCTACCCGTCCTCGCAGCGCTGGCCGCCACCCTGACCGTGGCCGTTGGCGCAGCACACCAGCCCGGTGCCACACCGGCCGCTGGAGCCGACACGTCCACGACGTCGAATGTCTCCGATATATCTGCGGGATATCGCTCGCTCGAGCTCCGCGTCCCGGTTGGGATTATCTCGTGTCACGGTTGGGCCGCACTGCGGCGCGAGTTCCTGCGGCGCCACCGAGTTACGGGGCGGGTGTTATCGAGTGCCCTCGACCGGCACGAGTGGGACACGGGCTACGGACAGCCAAGGGGCTAGCCCAAGCTGTTCGGTAGTGGTCGGGCGGGCGGCCTGGTGAGTGCCTCGGTCACGGTTCGGTAGCCGTGGCCGGGTCGGGTCCTTCTTGAGGGCGCGCGAGGTCGGCTTGCGGAGGTGTTTTCGGTTGGCCGGGCTCGCTCGCTGGTGCGGTCGCCGGTGGACCGCGGTCGTGTTGTTCAGCAGAGCTGGCGGATGCGGTGAACGCGGTCGAACGCGGTGACGAGCTCGGGGGTCCATGGCCAGTTGGCGGCGAGGCGGCAGGTGGTTCGTCGGCTGGTGCGACCGACACGGGCAGCGGTGTGCAGCAGGCAGTAGCGGAGTCGCTTGGGTTCCGCGTCGGCCAAGCTCGTGCCGGCGAGTGCGAGCAGTCGAGTCCAGGCGAGCAAGTCGTGGGCGCTGAGCACGAGTTGCAACCAGGCGTGGTTGATGGCGAACGAGTGCGACGGCAGGTTCGTGAGGCCGGTGGCTTTGGTGTCGCAGATCTGTCGTTCGACGCGTCCGCGTCCGCGGTAGAGCGCTTCGAGGTACGCGACATCGGTGTCGGCGAGGTCGGTGACGAACACTTGGTAGCGGTGCCCGTCGATGTCAGTGAAGGTGAGCTGCGCGCCGGGGTGTGGCAGTTCGCGGCGCGCGATCATCCGCAACCCTGACGGCCAGGCCCGGGTGGCGTCGAAGATGTCGCCGACGAGGTGGGTGATCTCACAGATTTCGGCGTGTTCACGCCAGTCCGACCCATCCGCGGTGATCGCTGGTGACCAGGCCCGTTTGGGCAGGTTGACCAGCACCGATGCGATGTCGACGGTGAGCTGATGCCCGATCACGAAACGTACGTGACGGTCACGGCACTCGTTGACGAACCCATGCGACCAGCCGGCGCTGTCGGAGCGCACAATCACCTCGGTGGCGGTCGAATCGATCGGCAACTGGGCCAGCGCATCGCCGAGCACCGCAACATGATCGGTCGCAGTCCCGGAGCCGGCGTTGCCCGCTCGCAGCACTCCGGCGAGTGCTTCGCCGGTGGCGTCGAGATAGGCGAGCAACGGATGGAACCCGAACCCTCGCTTCCACGTCGGCGCCGCCTGCTCTTTGTCCGAATGGGCCCCGACCAGTGTGGCGTCAATGTCGATCACGTAGAACCCGGGATCCGCACCCGCCGCCCACGCCTTGGCTCGAGCTTGCGCACGCGCCGTCTTGATCCGCTCCAACACGACCTCGTCGACCGCTGCGAGAGTGCGCCACACCGTTGGATGCGACGCCACCGCACCGAACAGCTCCGGCTGATCGCGCAACGTGGCGAGATCCGAGATCGTCTCAGCACCATCGGCGATCGCCACGATCAGATCGGTCAGAACCTCGCCACGATCGTGACCCCGACGACGCTGCTTGGTCGGCGCCATCGCCGCCGACAACGCCCCGGTCAAGCCGACCGCGTCAGCGAGATCAGCCAACAACCGAGCACCCGCATGATTGGCCACACCAACGCCATCACCCGTGATCTTCAGCGCCGGGCGGCGCCGTCTACGCTTCACCATGAAAGTGCCCTTCTGGTTGGGGACTTGGACTCTCGACAAGCTCAAGTTTCCCGCACCAGAAGGGCCTTTTCGCGGACGCGGCCACCTCAGCACCAACCCGCTACTGAACAGCCTGGGCTAGTCGCCTGGTTCTCCGATCTGCGCGCAGCGGAGGGTGATTGAGGTGTGGGTGCCGCCGGTACCGACTGCGACGGCCGTTCAGGAACCGAGGGCTGCTTCGTCGGGTATTTTCATCGGATGAGACGAGAAATTGCGCAGATGCTTGCGGCGACGGAAATCGAAGGACTCACCGTGGAGGCCGCCGCATCGCTCATCGATCGATTTCTTCGGGAGCTCGTTCGCTGCCCGGTCTGCGACGGGTCGGGAGACTTCGTCTACCAGCGGGACTTGGAGTTGCCGCCAGACGATCGCCACGGTGGGTACAACGCCGACAAGCCACAATACGTGAGTGCAGGATCCGCCGGAGCATGTCCGTGCTGCGGCAGCCCGTACCCGGACGAGCATGGCCGCGGCGATCCGAGCGCAACGTCGTGGCATTGCGCCCTCGGACACTCAGACCGTGACTGCCGGAACGCACGCAGTCGGGGCGAGTCGCAGGGCGAGACTCACAGTGAGTGTGGGATGCGCGTCATCCTTCCAATCCCCGAACAGTAGAAGGCGTCTGTTGCGGTAGACATGGTGCGGTGAAGGTCTTCATCAGCTCCCTAATCACGGGCTACGAGAGCGAACGTCGAGCCGTGCTGGAGGCCGTCGAGATGCTGGGCCACAGTGTTCTACGCGCCGAGGACTTGCCCGCTTCGCCATCGACACCTCAGCAGGCCTGTCTTGCGATGGTTCGCGAGAGCGATCTCGTGATCCTGCTCCTCGGAAGGGCATACGGCGCTCGACAGGAATCGGGACTGTCGGCTACTCATGAGGAGTACTACGAGGCTCGTGAAGACAAGCCGGTGTTGGTTTTTGTCGAAGAGATCGAGGAGCGAGATAAGGCACAAGCCGAGTTCTTGACTGAGGTGCAGGGGTGGTCGGCGGGCTATCTGCGCCGTGGGTTCGATAGCCCAGCCGCACTGAAGGAGTCAGTGGTTCGCGCCCTCCATGATCACGAGCTTGCAACAGCCCATGGGACGTTCGACGAGGCTGAGTGCCTGAGCCGAGCTGAAGCAATGGTCCCAGCCGAACGCACCGGGTTTTCAGGCGGTGGTGCACGAATTCTGCTAGTCGTCTCCGGTGGGCCCCATCAACAAGTGCTCCGTCCCACGGAGCTGGAACTGCCGGAACTCACGAGTGATCTCCAACGCGAGTCGCTGTTCGGCCAGTTCGCTGTGCTTGATTCGACCGAGGGGACAAGAGTCGCTATTCGAGGCGACGCCTTGGTGCTAGAGCAGGAATCGCGCGAACTACTCGTGAATCAGGCAGGCACTATTCGTCTGAAGACATTGCTGCCGGGAACCTCATCTCGCAATGGGAACGAGCTCGCGTCAATAATCCAGGAAGATGTGCAGTCAGTACTGACTGTTGCGATTCGCCACGCAGGATGGATCCTCGAGAGAATCGATCCGCTGCAGCGCATCACCGACGTCGTTCTGCTCGCTCGACTCACGGGCGCAAGCTGGATGCCATGGCGATCACGAGCCGAGCAGGCTGCGAGTCGGACCTCCGGGCAAATGGGATCAAGTGACGGAGATGCAAGTCCAGTCTCGCTGACACCTAATCGGCGGCATCGGCAAGCGCTCGGCCATGATGCGGAACGGATGGCCGAGGACCTCACGGCGCTGTTGCGTCGTCAGCGTCACCGCCAATAGCGCTGCTGTTCATGTGGCGGGGTTGTCGTCGACGTTTTCGACCCGGTCCTTTACGTAGTAGAGGACTTCTCCAGTGTTCGGGAAGTGCACTCCGACGCAATAGAGGCTCTCGATGCTTCCGATGTTCTTGCCTTCGTCCACCACTAGCCCTACGTCGTCGCGGCCAACGACGCGAACCCGGCGGGGCCCTTGCCTAGCTTCGTTCGCGTATCGCACTGCGATTCTCCCCTACTGCGGACAAGTCGAGATGACTCCCGGCCCTCCACGGTACAAGCAGTCACGTAGGCCCGAATACCGCATCGCCGAACGCGACTGCGGCGTCGGCCTGCATGCCGGGGAGGACGTGTTGGTAGACGGTCATGGTGAACGCCGGGCTGCTGTGGCCGAGGCGTTCGCTGACGACCTTCACAGGGACGTTCGCCTTCAGCAAGATCGACGCGTGGGTGTGGCGGAGGTCGTGGAGGCGGATGCGGCGCACGCCGTGCTCGGCGACCAATTGGTCCCACACCTTCGAGAATCGGTCGGGATGAACCGGCCCACCGTCGGGATGGGTGAACACGAACTCGCCGTCGTTGCGCGTCCCGTTCGCCATCAGCTGCTCGAGTTGCAACCGCCGCCACGTTCGAAGCACGGCCACGGTGCGGGGATCGAGGTCAATCGTTCGTCGGCTCGTTGATGTCTTCGGCGCACCGATCTCGGCTTCGTACCCGACCGACAGCAGTTGCTGGTCCACCACAAGGCGCGCCTCGTCGAGCTCGACGTTGCGCCACGTCAGTCCGAGTAGCTCGCCGCGTCGCATCCCGGTGTTCGCCTTGAGGTAGATCGGCGCGAACCACACGGAGTCCTCGATTGCCGAAAGGAAACCGCGCAGCTCGTCGGCCGACCAGACCTGATGGTCCTTCGCTCCACCGGTGCGAACCTTCGGTGGGTCGGCCAGGTCGGCCACGTTGCGCAGCACGGTGCCCTTCCGATGGGCGTCGGCGAGCGCCTTGCGGAGCATGCAGTGGATGTTCCGCACGGTCTTCGGTGCGAGTCCGCCGCCGGCGCCGTTGAGCTTGCCGTCGACGAGCAGCTCGGCGTACAGCGTGTCGAGGTCCTCGGGCTGGAGCTGTCGAAGCTGAATTGATCCGATCCTTGGCGTCACGTGGAGCCGGACGTTGTTCCGGTACGAGTCGAATGTCGAGCGACTCAGCTGTGACTGCTTGAGCGGCAGCCATCGGTCGTTGAGGTAGTCGGCGAGCGTGATTCGATCCGGGGACCGGTAGTCGCCGTCGTGCTTGCGCTTGACGATCTCGGCGAGGGCCCGCTCGGCCTCCTTGCGGCTGGCGAAGCCGTCGTGCCAGTCGCGAATGTCCCGGCCGGTCGTGCGGCTGATACCGCCGTACACGACGGGGTAGTAGCGGTTCCCCTTCTTGGCAATGTGTCCAGCCATCGTCGACCTGCCTCCTGAATCGGACCGAGCACGCCCCCACGTCTCAACGTACCGGTCCGGTCAAGCCGTGGGAAGCGGACAAGTGTCTCTGTAACGGCGAGCAACCTCGCGGGTCGGTGGGCTTCGCCTCGATCACGCCGCAGGCGCGCCGTCAACGAACAGCAGGTAGCCGGCACGGCCATGGCCCTTGTTCAGGGTTGCTTCCGGGATCGCTGTTCCGCGAGCGGCTGCGACGTTGTGGCTGCCGTCGTCCTGGATCAACAAGCGCGCCACGACCAACTGGGCGTCGATGTCGACACGCGCCCTGGCCTCAGCAGGAAGCTGAGGTGCCGAGGGCCCGCCGTCACGGAGCCGATCAGATGCCGATCGGGTGAGCGGATGGACTGCCCGCTGCCCAAGCGCAGACCTTGGACCGCGCTCGGGCCGCCGTGTCTCACCGACGGTCAAGCGGGTCACCTAGATCGTCTCGATTAGGTTCGGGCAAGACCGAGGAAGGTGAGATGGCATCAAGGCGCATCAAAGTGAGCGAGCTGGCACGGCAACTTGGGATGACCAGCGCCGAGATCGTTGATCTATGTAGCGCCTTCGGCGTTGCCGTGAAGGGACCTACGTCGTCGCTGGATGCGCCGTTTGCGGAGATCGTGGCCGCCCGCGCCGAAGCCGATGGGTCGACCCGCGTACTGAAGCTAGAGGGTCCGCCTCGCGACTCGGCTGCGACGACGGTGCCGCAAACGCAACTGACCCCGGGACCATCAGCGGGCGGGGCTGCACCTCGAAGGCGAGTCGTACCTCGTCGCCCCTCCGCCACGCCCCAAAGAAGCGGCCGCCCAGATCGTTCGGCCCGACTTCGCCAACTCATCGCCGATGGAGAGAGCCGAGCGGTGGAGTTCAAACAGACTGCTCGGATCAATGTGCACACTGGGACTACGGACGCAAAGATCGAGTTCGCAGTACTCAAGACGATCGCCGGCTTCCTGAATGCCGACGGCGGTACCTTGCTCATCGGGGTCGCCGACGATGGGACGGTGCCAGGCATCGACGTCGACTTGCGCACCCTGGGGAGGAAGCAGGACCTGGACGGGTTCCAACTATGGCTGATGAATCTGGTCGTCTCCGGCATCGGTACGGTTGCGGCCGCGAAGACCGCTGTCGACTTCGGGACTGTCGATGGCAAGACCATCTGCGCGGTGGAAGTCTCTCGGGGCGACGCTCCATCGTTCGTGAGAACGAAGTCGAAGGAGTTCTACGCCCGGGTGGGCAACTCAACTCGACTGCTGGACGCCGAGGAGACCTGGTCGTATATCAAGCACCAGTGGCCGGAACGCTGACGTAGATTCCAGGTTTCTGCGGTCACCAACCCTCGCAGGCGATCCCGTCACCGTCTCCATCGAGGCCATGTGGGTCGTTGTTGGGATCGATACGGAACTCGTAGCCGAAGTCCTCGCAGTCCCTGTCGCCGCCCTCCCCGCCACCAGAACTGTTCCATCCGCCGCCGGAGTTGCAGTAGTCGAGCCACACTCGCACCGGGCTGATGTAGTAGAGGTATGCGCCGCCTTGGCTGCCGCACATGCGATCGACTAGCGCTTGACCCTGCTGGTGAGCTTCATCGTGCTCCGCTCGGATTGCCCGCTTGACGGCCTCCTCGTACTCACGCTGTCGCCTCTCTCGGTCTTCCAACGCCGCCTGCCGGGCAAGCTCCACCTTCACCGCTGCGACATACTCCCGCTCCCTGCGGGCCTCCTCCTCCAACGCCTCCTTGATAGCCGCCTCGTACTCACGCTGCCGCTCGAGCTGCGCCTCCTCCTCCATTGCGACGGTCACGGCCAGCATGAGGTCACCGAACTGCCCACAGTCCATGACCTCACCGGACTCCTCGTAGTGCCGCTGCATATCGGAGTGCTTCTCAGGACAGGCGGCAGCGAACGCCTGCAGCTGCGCGAGGTCCGCCTCCCGCACCAACGCTTCACGTGACGTCGAGTCCTCCGTAGTGGACGGAGCCGCCACTTCGACGGTGGCCCTCGCCGATGCCGGAGCTCGGTCTCCCTCGCTGTCGTCGGACGACCCGCAGGCGGATAGCGCGAGCAGCGCAGCCACGGTGATCGCCACCGTCGCCTGCCGTCGTCTTGCGCCCACGTTGTCCCCTTGCTCCAACCTGCACCGGCGAATGGATGTCCCAACTGAATACCACACGACGAGAAACGAGCGCTCCCCCCGTCCCGGCATGGTGCACCGACCACCGCCGATGGAACAGCTGGAGCCAGTGGCATCCAATCCCCGCCCTGCCGATCATGCAGGCCGAGGAGGAGGCTTCACGGAACCCCACCGGGGCGCATCCCCACAGCATGTCGCAAGTGTCGGTGACGCTCGAAGGATGACGGAAAACCCAGATCTATGGCCTGGGGTTTTCCCGTGGAGCAATGGAGAACCGAACTCCTGACCTCTTCCATGCCAGGGGTTGCTTCCGGCAGGAGGGTTGGGCCACGAGGAGCATGGGATGTCACCAGTCGAGATTCTCCGTAACGACATCGCCGTTCATGGGGCCTTCGTCAGGTACCGGGAAGGAGCGCCAGATGTCATCAGTCGAGATTCTTTGCAACGAGGACAACCTTCATCGGCATGTCAGGGATGCGACGTCGACCGCCGATCTGACCCAGCCTGACTTCCTCACGGTCGAGCAGGCCGCTGCCGTCATCGGTATCGGCCGCACGTGCGCATACCAACTGGCTCGGAGAGCCGCCGACCTCGGCGAAGGCACTTTCCCCGCCGTCCGCTTCGGCAAGCAACTCCGCGTCCCGCGCCGAAAGCTCGAAGACCTCACCGGTGGACCCATCACCATCACCATTCCCACCATCACCGGCCACACCAACCCTGACTCCACCACCCCATTCAAGCAACACGCCACAACCCCCAACACCGATCACCCACCCACGACCACCACCGTCATCCCCGCCACCGATCCCGACCATCCACACCTCCCCTTCACCACCCCATGACCACCACAACGACCAACCAACCACACCACCCACCGAATACAGACGAGTGCACAGTCGCGTTCGGGAGCCGACTCGGGGGTCGGCGATGACCGTCCGGGTGTCGACGCTGAAGGGCCTCGGCGCCGGGCGCTACTACGTCGAGAAGCTCCCTCGCTACTACCTCGACGCCCACGAGCCCCGAGGCCGCTGGGTCGGGAATGGCGCACTGGAACTCGGCCTCGCTGGGGAGCTCGACGACGACGACTTCCTCACGATCATGGACGGGCGCGACCCGACCCGGCCCAACCGGAACCTCGGCCGTGAATTCGGTGACACATCGGTCCGCGGCTTCGACGTCACCTGCTCGGCACCGAAGTCCGTGTCCGTACTCTTCGCACTCGGTGACGACGATGTCCGTCAACGAGTTCTCGAATCGCACGACCGGGCGGTCGAGGCGATGGTGGACTGGGTCGAACGGCACGCCCACACCCGCTACCGAATGGGCGGCGAGGTCGCCATCGTCGACGCGAGAGGAATGGTCGCTGCACTCTTCCGCCAGCACACGAGCCGCGCGCTCGACCCCCAGATCCACACACACGTTGTGATCCCGAACCGCGTCAAGTCACCCGACGGCCGTTGGCTCGCCCTCGACGCCCGACTCATCAAGCGCGACCAGCGCACCCTCTCCGCGCTCTACCACGCCGGCCTGCGAGCCGAGCTGACCCAGCACCTCGGCGTGCGCTGGCGGACACCCGAGAACGGCATCGCCGAGATGGCCGACGTCCCCGATGTCGTGCTCACCGAGTACTCGAGCCGTACCGACGACATCCACCGCCGGATCGACGCCAAGCTCGACCGCTTCGTCGGCACGATGGATCGCGACCCGACACCGAGGGAGCGGTGGCAGCTCGAACGAGAAGCCGTGCTCGACACACGCCCAGGCAAGGAGCCGAAGGTCAACGCCGCCGTTCT
>JBGTIA010000340.1:0-2242 GCA_041745835.1 Ilumatobacteraceae bacterium
GCCTACGGCCAACTCAAACGCAACACCGACCGCCAACAAGAACACCGCCGAGCAGTGCTCTGCTTCGCCATCGCACTGTTCATCACCCACCGCCTACAACAACGAACCACCAGCCCTATCCGCTGACGCCCCTGGCACATCTCGTACGTTCAGGCGACGGGGTCGGCGATGTCGTAGAGCGTGGTGCGGCGCACGAGGGTGCGGCCGAGCGGGGCGACGAGCGAGCCAAACGCCTCCTCGGTCATCTTCTGGCCGTGGATCGCGCCGGCTGCCCGGCTGATGTTCTCGTCCATCAGGGTGCCGCCGAGGTCATTCACCCCGGCCTGCAGCAACTGGCGCACGCCAGGCACGCCGATCTTCACCCACGACGCCTGCACGTTGTCGATCAAGCCCCGGTAGGCAAGTCGGCCGACGGCATGCAGCAGGATCGTCTCGCGGAAGGTCGGCCCGCGCCGAGCGCGGCGCTGCAGGTAGATCGGTGACGCCATGTGCACGAACGGCAGCGGGATGTACTCGGTGAACCCGCCCGTTCGCCGTTGTACATCGCGGGTCCGATCGATGTGGCGCGCCCAGTGGATCGGCCGCTCGATTGAGCCCGCCATGATCGTCACGTTCGAGCGGAGACCGACCCGGTGCGCCGTCTCGTGCACCTCGAGCCACTCCTCGGTCGTCACCTTGTCGGGGCACAGGATCGACCGCGGTCCCTCGTCGAGGATCTCCGCCGCAGTACCCGGCAGCGACCGGAGACCCGCCGCCTGCAGCCGGCGCAGGTAGCTCTCGAGCGGTTCCCCCAAGCGCCGAGCCCCCTCGTGCACCTCGAGCGCGGTGAAGGCATGGACGTGCATCTCGGGAACGGCGTCCTTCACGGCGTGGCAGACGTCGACGTAGTAGTCGCCGTCGAAGCTCGGGTGGATGCCGCCCTGCAGGGTGACCTCGCTGGCACCGAGTTCCCACGCCTCGCGCGCTCGCTGCTGGATGTCCTCGATGGTGAGGAGGTACGGCGTGCCACGCAGGTTCAGCGAGATCTTGCCCTTCGCGAATCCGCAGAACTTGCACTTGAACGTGCACACGTTGGTGTAGTTGATGTTCCGGTTGTGCACCCACGTCACTGCGTCGCCGACGGTGGCCTGGCGGAGCCGGTCGGCCGCTTCGGCGACGGCGGCCACTTCCCGTCCGCGCGCTTCGAACAACGTCACCATCTCGTCGACACCGAGGTCGCCGCCTGCTTCGAACCCGGCAAGCACCTCGGCGACCGCACTGCGGATCGGCCCGGCCTTCGCAGGCAGCAGCATCGGTGGCTGCGCGTTCCAGCCCGAGTACCACTGGGTCGATCGGTCGCCGACGATCACGACGTCAGCGCCGTCTGCGGTCTCGGTGGTGCCCTGCACCCGCTCGGGGAACTGACTGCCAGGGTCGTCGCGCCCGAGCATCTCGGCGTCGCTGCGGTCGAGTACCGCGAAGCGCAGCGCCGGGTCGACCCACCTCTCGGGTCCGGTGAGCGCGTCGTCGAGGTACTCGGGGTACGCCGTGAGTCGCGGGGCGAGCGTGAACCCGCGGGCCTCGGTGACCTCCCGCAGCCGGTCGAGGTCGGGCCACGGGCGCTCGGGATTGACGTGGTCGGCGGTCACGGGCGACACACCGCCCCAGTCGTCGATGCCGGCGTCGAGCAGCACCCCGAAGTCGTCAGAGAGATTCGGCGGCGCCTGCAGGTGGATCGACGGCGGCAGCACGAGCCGGGCTGCAGCGATCGTCCACAGGTACTCGTCGGGCGGGCACGCCGGCTCGTTGCGCATGCCCGTGAGCAGCTTGGGCAGGAAGTTCTGGATGATCACCTCCTGCACGTGTCCGTGACGCTCGTGACTCGCAGCGATGGCTCGCAGCCCGTCGAGACGATCCTGGCGGTCGTCACCGATCCCCACGAGCAACCCCGTCGTGAACGGGATCGCAAGTTCGCCGGCCGCCTCCAGGGTGGCGAGCCGACGGGCGGGGTCCTTGTCGGGAGCGCCACGGTGACATGCGAGGTCGTCGCTGATCGACTCGATCATCATCCCCTGGCTGACGGACACGGGGCGCAGCTGTCGGAGTTCGTCGGCGGACAGTGCCCCGGCGTTTGCGTGCGGGAGCAAACCGGTCTCCTCGACCACCATCTGGCACATCGCAGCGAGGTAGTCGATCGTGGTCGCGTAGCCGTGCTCGGTCAGCCAGGTGCGGGCGACCTCATAGCGATCCTCGGGGCGCTCGC
>JBGTIA010000341.1:0-7110 GCA_041745835.1 Ilumatobacteraceae bacterium
TCGTGCGCGAGGGGGGACTTGAACCCCCACGCCCTTTCGGACACCAGCACCTGAAGCTGGCGCGTCTGCCATTCCGCCACTCGCGCAAGTGGACCCCGAACGTTAGCGTTCTCTCCAACGCTTGGCACGCGCCGTTGCAACGGCGAGCGATGAGCCAACCGCCCGAATCCCGTCCTTTCGCTCATCGCTCGGCGACGTCGGGACGGGGTGATGAGCGAACCGCCCGAATCCCGTCCTTTCGCTCATCGCTCGGGTGGGTGCGTGGGCTGGACGTCGGGCGACGGGGAGCGGCCGGGCGGGGGCAGTAGCCTGGCGAGCCACCTATGGGATTGCAGTCACTGGAGCACCGTCTGGAGCGTATGGTCGATGGCGTGTTCTTTCGTCGATCCAAGGGCTCGATCCGTCCCATCGAACTCGGGCGACGTCTCGTGCGCGAGATGGACGACCAGCGCTCGGTCGACGTCAAGGGACGCCGCATCGTCCCGAACGACTTCACGGTGGTCCTGAGCGCCATCGATCATGCGAGTTTCAACGAGATCGAGGACGCACTCGTCGCCGAACTCGCCGAGGCCGCACGCGAGTACGCACGCGAGGAGGGCTACCACTTCATGGGACCCGTCACCGTCCAACTCGCCGTCGACAACGAGTTGCGCAGCGGTCGCTTCAACATCGTCAGCCAGCTCAAGCAGGCCACCTCCGGCCCCGGCATGGGGTCGCTCGTGCTGCCGTCGGGCCAACGCGTCGATCTCGGATCCGGCACGGTCACCGTCGGACGACTTCCAGAGTGCACGATCTCCATCAACGACAGCAACATCAGCCGCAACCACGCCGAGGTCAAGGCCGGCCCGACCGCGTTCGTCGTCACCGATCTCGGTTCCACCAACGGCACGATGGTCAACGGCGTCAAGATCGTCGGTGAACATCGTCTCCGCGACGGCGACATCATCAGTTTCGGTTCCACCCACGTCCGGTTCGAGGCATCCTGACCGACCGGAGCGCCAGCTCCCCACGCATGCCATGACCGACCAAGTCCTCACCATCTTGAAGTTCGTCCTGCTGGGACTGCTGTATCTCTTCTTCGCACGCGTGCTGTGGGCAGTGTGGAGCGAGGTCCGCACACCGAGCCGTCGGCCGATGATCGGGGCACCCCGCCAGGGAGCAACGTCGTCGTCGGCACAGACGACCACGATGGGTCGACCCGCACCGGTCGCCGCTGCACCGATGAAGCAGCCGCCGAAACCATCGAAGCGACAGGCGAAGCAGCAACGCGGCCGAGCCACCCGCCTCGTGATGCTTGAGCCGCGATCGCGGCGCGGTGTCACCGTGCAACTCGGGGGCGACATCGTGCTGGGACGCGATCCGGGGTGCGCGATCCTGATCGACGACGACGCCTACATCTCCGTCCGTCACGTCCGCTTCTACGACTACGACGGGCAGCCCATGGTGGAGGACCTCGGATCCACCAACGGCACGTTCCACAACGGATCCAAGCTCAGCGGCGCCAAGCTGCTCCACCCCGGCGACCGGGTCCAGGCCGGCACGACCGTGATCGAGGCCCAATGACGACCGCGCCACTGACGACCACACCACTGTCGACCACACCACTGACGACTGCGCCACCGACGACTGCGCCACCGATGACCGAGGCGGAGACGAACTGATGGCCGAGCTGCGCGTCGGCGGATCCACTCACGAGGGCCAGGTCCGTCCTGCGAACGAGGACAACCTGCTCATCACCGACCGACTCTTCATCGTCGCGGATGGCATGGGCGGACACGAGGCCGGCGAGGTTGCGAGCCAGATCGCCGTCGACCGCATCGCCGAGCTGCTGGACGGCGATGAGGCACCGAGCGCCGCCGAGGTCGTCGAAGCGATCCGGGTGGCGAACGGCGACATCTTCCGCGCAGCGATCGCCGATCCCGACCAACAGGGCATGGGCACCACCGTGACCGCGATCGCCGTCATCACGGACGCATTCGCCGGGCGCGCCGCTCCCAACATCGACTTGCACGACGGGGACGACCACGGCGACGGCGACGGCGACGGCGACGGCAACGGCAACGGCGATATCGGCCGCGACCCCGAAGACGGCGCTGACGACATCGACACCTTGCCCGGCGACGTCACCCCGGTGGTGCCCGCAGAGCCGAGCGAAGCACTGGTGCTCGCCAACGTCGGCGACTCCCGCACCTACCTGTTCCGCCACGGTCGACTCCGGCGTGTCACCGTCGACCACAGCTACGTGCAGGAACTGGTGGCCACCGGGCACATCAGTGAAGACGAGGCGCGCGACCATCCCCGCCGCAACATCATCACGCGGGCACTCGGCATCGAGCCCGAGGTGCGCGTCGACTGGTGGACCTTGCCGCTCATCCGGGGCGATCGCTTCCTGCTCTGCAGCGACGGCCTCGTCGACGAGGTGACCGACGTCGACATCGCGTCGATCCTGACGAGCACATCCGACCCCCAGGTCGCCGCAGACCTGCTGGTCGACAAGGCCAACGAGGCCGGCGGCCGCGACAACATCACCGTGGTCGTCGTCGATGTCCTCGAGGGCGACACCCCGCCCGACCCGACCCAGGAACTCGACCTGGCGCCGGTGTGGGCGCAAGTCGGCAGCGATCCGACACCGGCGGGCACGTTGGAGCTCGACCCCGATGCGACGACGCCCTCTGCGCCGACCGAGACCGACACCCCCGATGCCCCGAGCCGACGTCGGAGCAGGCTCAAGCGTGTGACGCTCGGGTTCGCCGTGGCCGCAGCGTTGGTGGTGGTCTTCGTCGTGTTCTCCGTGTGGGCACGAAGTGGCTGGTTCGTCGCGTTCAACGATCAGGACCAGGCGGTCATCTACCAGGGCCGCCCGGGCGGCGTGCTGTGGATCGAACCGACCGCAGATGCGATCGGTCCGGAACGCGACGACTTCGATCCCGAGGTGGCCGACGCGATCGACACCACGCCACGCTTCGACAGCTTCGAAGACGCCTTCGAGTTCATCAACGCCGGAACCACCACGACGACGACCACCACGACCACCACGACGACGGTTGCACCGTCGACCACCGTCGACCCGTCGACGGGGACCGGTGCAGGTGGTGCGGAGGCCCCCGCCGGCGTGACCACCACCAGCGGACCGTGACCGACACCGCAGCTCCCACGTGGCATATCGAGGACGACGACATCGTCGAGCGTCCCGACTCGCCGCTCGCACGGAGCCGACGCACCACCGAGCTGACACTGCTGGTGATGGCGGCGCTGATCACCGGGGCGGCGTACACCGTCACCGCCCTCGGGACGAACGCCGAGATCCCACCAGGCATCGTCGTCTTCGTTGCGATCCTCATGGGTCTGCTGCTGTGTGCGCACATCGTCGTGCGGCTCGTCGCCCGCGGCGCCGACGGCACGTTGCTGCCACTCGCCGCACTGTTGCACGGCATCGGGTTCGTGATGATCACCCGCCTCGACGACGAACTCGCAGGGCTCCAGGCAACGTGGAGCCTCGTTGCCATCGTCGCCTTCGTGCTGACGCTGCTCGTCGTGCAGCGCGCGAGCGACCTCGCCCGATACAGCTGGCTGTTCTTCTTCTCCGGTGCCTTTCTGCTGCTGCTGCCGCTCGTGCCCGGTCTGGGCCGCAACATCAACGGAGCCCGCATCTGGGTGAGCCTCGGGCCGATGAACTTCCAGCCGGGTGAGTTCGCCAAGATCTTCCTCGCCATCTTCTTCGCGTCGTATCTCGCCGATCGACGTGAGCTGATCGCAGCGTCGACGTGGAACGTCGGACCGTTCCATCTGCCCGAACCGCGCTACATCGCTCCGATCCTGATGGCGTGGGGCTTCGCGGTGGTCGTGATGGTGTTCCAGAGGGACCTCGGCTCGTCGCTGCTGTTCTTCACGCTGTTCGTCGTCATGATGTGGGTCGCCACCGAACGCGTGGGCTACCTGCTGATCGGCACGTTGCTGTTCGCCGCAGCCGCGTACTTCTCCTGGACGCAGTTCAGTCACGTCCAGACTCGCGTCGACATCTGGCTCGACCCGTGGGCGGACCCATTGGACCGCGGCTACCAGATCATCCAGTCCCTCTACGGGCTCGCGGACGGCGGCCTCACCGGCACCGGGCTCGGGCGAGGCAACCCGGGACAGGTGCCCGAGGCCCAGAACGACTTCATCTTCTCGTCCATCGGCGAGGAGTGGGGGCTGATCGGCGCTTCCGGCGTATTGATGGCCTTCGTCCTGCTCGTCGGCGCCGGGCTCCGGATCGCGCTTCGCACCGACCGCACGTTCGAGAAGCTGCTTGCCGTCGGCCTCACCACCATCGTCGGAATCCAGGGGTTCATCATCATCGGCGGGGTCATCAAGGTCGTGCCGCTCACCGGCATCACGCTGCCGTTCGTCAGCTACGGCGGATCGTCACTGATCTCCAACTACATGCTGCTCGCACTGCTGATCCGGCTGTCGGACTCGTCGGCGCGGCGGCTCGGTGAGCTGCCCGACGATCCCACACCGTCGGAACGCTGGAAGGCGTGGCGCCTCGGACGACGTGTGCGCCGTGACGAGCGTCGGGCCACCGCGTGAACCGCCAGATCCGACAGCTCGCACTGGGCCTGATCGCCTGCTACGTCGTGTTGTTCGTTGCGCTCAACTACTGGCAGGTCGGCCGCAAGCAGGAGCTCGACGCCCGCTTCGACAACACACGCCAGGTGCTGCGCGAGTTCAACAAGCCGCGCGGTCCGATCGTGACCAGCGACGGCATCGTCGTTGCGGTGTCGTCGCCGACGCCGCCCGGCGAGACCTACGACTACCGGCGCGACTACCCGGCGGGCGATCTGCTCGCCGACGTCACCGGCTACTTCACGTTCTCGTTCGGCTCCACCCAGGTGGAGCGGATGTACGGCGACGTGCTCACCGGCTCGACCACCGAACAGCAGATCCGTGGTCTCGGCGACCTGCTCACCGGCGGGACGGGATCGACGGGGACGGTGGAGCTGGCCCTGCGCCACGACGCCCAGGGCGCAGCGAAGTTCCTGCTCGGCGGTCGGACCGGTTCGATCAGCGTGATCGAGCCGAAGACCGGTGCGATCCGCGCGATGTACAGCAACCCGACCTACGACCCCAACACGTTCGTCAACGCGGACTTCGCTGTCGCCCAACAGACCCTCACCGATCTGCAGAACGACCCCGGCAATCCCCTCCTCGCCCACGCCTATCAGGAGCGGTACATGCCGGGTTCGACGTTCAAGGTGATCACCACCGGTATCGCCCTGGAGAACGGCGCCGCCACGGTGGACAGCGTGTTCGCCGACGAGCGCGAATGGGTGCCGCCGCAGACCGACGACCCGATCCAGAACTACAACGGAAGTTTGTGTGGGGGCGACTTGGCCACCGTGTTCGCCCGCAGCTGCAACATCCCGTTCGCACAACTCTCCACGCTGCTCGGACCCGACGCGATGGTGGCCGGTACCCAGGCATGGGGCATCGGTGAGGAACTACCGATCGACCTGCCTCGCCCGGCCGCGAGCACCTTCGGAAACACCGACAACCTCAGCCAGGAACTGCCGCTGCTCGCGATCCGCGGCTTCGGCCAGAGCGAGGTCCAGATGGTGCCGCTGCACATGGCGATGGTGGCGGCCGCGGTCGCCAACGGTGGTCAGATGATGGCTCCGTATGCCGTCGAGTCGACGTTCGATCAGGAGGGCCGCGTACTCGACCAGGCGAGCCCGGAGGTCTGGAAGACACCCATCTCCCCGCAGACCGCGGAGATCGAGCGCCAGTTGATGATCGGCGTCGCCGAGCGTGGTACGGCGAGCTGCTGCATCGCGTTGAACGGCGGCATCCCTGTGGCGGCCAAGACGGGCACGGCCGAGTTGGGCGTCGTGTCGGACCCCAATCTGTCACACGCGTGGATCGTGGCGTTCGCCCCCGCCGACGACCCGCAGTACGCGGTGTCCGTCGTGCTCACCAACGTGCAGTCTTCCGCCGACGATGCCGTCACCGGCGGTCGTTTCGCCGGGCCGATCGCCAAGGGCATGCTCGACTTCCTGCTGACGGGTGCCGGCGCTCTGGCGGCGCCACCCGTCGCCGAGCCCGGCGGGTGACGAGCATGACCGAGTCGTTCGTGATGTCCTCCGTCAACTCCGCCGTCAACTCCGCCTCCAACTCCGCCGCTCCTGCCGCCGGTACCGGGAGCGAGCTGCCCTTCACGCGCGGTGACCAGTCGATAACCTTGTCCAGCGCTGCGATCCGACGTGGCGGCGAAGAGAGCACAGCGTGACCAACAACGGCGAGGCGACGGTCATCAACGACCGATACGAGATCCACAAGCGGATCGGACGCGGCGGTATGGCCGACGTGTTCTCCGCGCGCGATCTCCTGCTCGACCGACAGGTCGCCGTCAAGGTGCTGTTCCCCGAGTTCGCCACCGACGCCAACTTCGTCGAACGGTTCCGCCGCGAAGCACAGTCGGCCGCAAGCCTCTCGCACCCCAACATCGTCAACGTGTACGACTGGGGCAAGTACGAAGGCACCTACTTCATCGTGATGGAGGAGGTGCAGGGCCGCACGCTCGCGGAGATTCTCACGGCGAACAAGCAGCTGACGTCCAAGCAGGCCGCCGAGATCGCCAGCGAGGTCGCCGCCGCCCTCGGGTTCGCACACGACAACCACGTCGCACACCGCGACATCAAGCCGGCCAACATCCTGATCGGCTCGAACGGCCAGGTGAAGGTGGCCGACTTCGGCATCGCCCGCGCGCTCAATGCACCGACCGAGTCGAACCTCACGCAGGTCGGCTCGGTGATGGGCACGGCGACCTACTTCTCGCCCGAACAGGCCCAGGGCGCCCAGCCCGACCCCCGCAGTGACCTGTACTCGCTCGGCATCGTGATGTACGAGATGGTGGCGGGCAAGCCCCCGTTCACCGGTGAGAACCCGGTCAGCATCGCCTACAAGCAGGTCCACGACGCGCCGCAGCCGCTCGTGCAGATCGTCGCCGACGTGCCCCGCTCGTACGAAGCGATCGTCGCCAAGCTGCTCGCCAAGGACCCGAAGCTCCGCTACCCGAGCGCCGCTGCGCTCCGCGACGACCTGCGACGGTTTCGCAACGACGAACCGGTCCAG
>JBGTIA010000342.1:0-5893 GCA_041745835.1 Ilumatobacteraceae bacterium
GACAACCTGCAGGATCCGTTCAACCCGATGGGTCGCGCCTGCCCGTTCGAGACTGCGACGCTGATGGTGCTCGTCGCCCACGACCTCCCCGCGGTGGCCTGGCGAGCGGTGAGCGCTGACGCCCGTCGAGTGCTGGGCCGACCGGGCGGAACGATCGCCTCCGGGGAGGTCGCCGACCTGGTCGCAGTGCCAGCAACGACACTTCGTCAAGCGATTGCCGACGGTCCACCGCAGCGACGAGTGTTCCGCCGCGGCGCCGAGGTCGTGGCACGATAGAGCAACCCGTCACCGAGCAGCCGCCGATCACGGGACTTCCCGAAAGGTTGCCTGCGTGGTCATCGAGTTCCTCACCTTCCGTGTGTCCGCCGCCGAGCGGGACGAGTGGATGCAGGTCGACGAGTCGGCCTGGAGCCGCTTTCTCGAACGCCAGAGTGGCTTCGTGCGAAAGCAGCTCTGGGTCGACATCGATGATCCCGATCACGTGTACGCGATGATCGAGTGGACCTCGCTCGAACAGTGGAAGGCGATTCCCGACCACGAGTTGGCCGCGGCCGACGAGTCGATGGGTCCCTGGGTGCGTGCAGTCACGTGCCGCACCTTCGAGGTCATCCGCGACTGCTGACCAGCCCGGCGATCCGGTGCTCGACACGATCGAGGAAGGCTGTGCGCGCCCTGGGCGTCGATCGGTCCAGTCCATAGAGGGCCAGACGGCGGTGACGGGGCCGACCGGGGCAGCGGGGACCAACGGCACGCCAGATCACGCGAGCGTCTGATTCTCCGGCCAGTCGATTGGCGAGTAGCGAGCCGCCGTTCGTGGACACGGTGACGAGCGATTGCACCAACGGAAGACCGGACTCGACAGCCTGCGCGATCCAGGCCAACAGGATTGCGGGCTGCGACGTCCACCAGGTGGGATGGACCATCACGAGCGAGTCCGCGGTGTCGAGTGCGATGCGGTGGTCGCACGGGAACGGGAGCCACGGGTCGTAGCCGGTGGCGTACAGGTCGATCACGTGAACGTGATGACCGTCCGCTGCCAGACCGGCGACCGCACGATCGCGAACGGCGGCGACGAAGCTGTCGGAACACGGATGGGCACAGCCGGACGTTGCGGCGGATCAAACGTTGTCCGTTGTCACCGGTGCGGCGGAGGTCCCGGAGCGACTCCTCGTAGACGGACACCCCGACCAACCGGCGGATGTTCGACAGCCCTCGACGAGAAGCCGTCGGATCGCCGAGCGTGAAGGCGACACCAGGCACGAAGGTGCGCTCGATCCATCCCTTGATGCCAGGCGTCACCCGTGCCACCACATGTACACGTGCCACCCCGATGTGCCGGGATGAACGCGTCTCCCGGCCGGGTGGTGAACCCGACCGGGAGACGCGCATTCTGGTGTTCGGCGAGTGCCGGTCAGCGCCCGGGGGCGTCGGCGCAGTACTCGTTGGTGTAGAAATCGTCGATCGAGTCGGCGATGTCCGTGCCGCTCTCCTCGTAGATCGGTGCCAAGATGTCGTAGAGACCCTGCACGCGTTCTTCGTCGAGGCTGCAGAACGTGCCATCAGCGCTGTTCACCGCGAAGTCGCCCTCCTCGACGAGAGCGAGACCCGCCTCGTTCAGGCCTTCCGAGAGGAACCAGAACCCGTCGTAGGTCTCGTTGATCTCGATCATCTTGTCGGTTATCGGCTTCGCATCGTCGAGAAAGTCGATCCAGGCCTGCTGCATCGTCGGCACGAGCAATTTCAAGCACTCGTCGAGTTCGGCGACGGTGTCCTTCATCATCGCAATGGTGGCCGGATAGTTGTCGAAGCCGATGTCGCCGACCGTGTAGAACTCCACGGGTGCCGGAGCACCCTCCTTCCACTCGATCTCGTTCTCGTACTTGTACACCTCGTTGGTGGCGAAGCCCTGCTGGAAGTAGTCACCGGCGTCAGCGACCCACTGTGCGTCGGAACCGTCGTAGGTGGCGTTGCTCTGGTCTGAGGTCATGTAGCCCTGACCGATCATGTAGTCGATGTAGGCGACGCCGGGGAAGTGCAGCACCTTCGCACCCGAAGCAAGGATGTCCTCGCGACTTTGGATGTCGTTCTGCTCGGGGTCCCACATGATCATCTGGGGATCCTTGTCGAGGGTCTTGGCGATCGCGACCATGTCGACGGCCGCCGAGTCCTTGATGACGTCGCTCAGGTTGATGTAGGCCATGTCGGCGTCGCCGTCGAGCAGGACCGCGCTGTTGGCCTTGTCACCGACAGCGCGGATCTCGAGTTCCTCGAGTCCGCCGACCGCGTACTGCTCCTGAACGGGGCCGGAGTACGACAGCGAGCTCTTGTCGGCGGTGCCGTCGGGTCCGATCAGCTGGTACGTCCCACCGTGTTCGAGCTCGGGGAACCAGTCGGTCTGGATCGTCAGCTTCTGCGGGCAGACGGCGTCGCCGCCGGCCGCCTCGGTCGTCTCACTCTCGGCGTCGCCGTCGGTGGTCTCGGACTCGCCGGCGGCGTCGGTGGTCTCGGTGTCGCTGCCGGAGTCGTCGTCGCTGCCGCAGGCGGCGAGCAGTGCAATCGATGCGACGCTGCACAGCGCCATGGTTCTACGAGCCTTCATGTGATGGTTCTCCCCTTGATGAATGTTGGAACGGTTGTGTGTCGGAACGGCTGGAGGGTGGCTCAAGCCTGCTTGGACGCAGACTCGTGCCAGTTGCGAATGGCGCGCGCCGTGATCGCGCCAACGATGAGGAACATCACGACGCCGAACATCGACGCAGTGATGGTGCCGGCGAACATCTCGGGACGGTTTGCTGCACGCTGCTGCTTGTTCCGGATGTAATAGCCGATCCCCTTCTCGCCCTGGTTGAAGAAGAAGTCCGCGACGATCGCGCCGATGACGGCACCGCCGGACGCAATGCGGATGCCGGCCATCATCGCCGGCAGCGCGGACGGGAGTTCGAGCTTTCGCAGCCGGGTCCACCGACTGACGTGGTTGAGGGTGAACAGGTCGTGGTGCATGCGGTCCGTCGACTGCAGCCCGAACAGGGTGTTCGTGATCACCGGGAAGATTGCGATCAGCACGACCACGACGAGCCGGACGCCGATCTCGTCACCGAACAGCTGGGTCAGCAACGGGGTGATCGCCAGGATCGGGACGGTCTGCAGGATCACCGCGTACGGGAACAACGCCCGCTCCATCCCCTTCGACAGGTTCATGATGATCGCGATCGTGACGCCCAACACGATCGAGATGGCGAGACCGGTGAGCGTGACCTTCGCCGTCGGCCACATGTAGCCGAGGATCGGCCGGAACCCGTTGGTGTCGTCCCACAACGGCAGGAACCCGTCGGTGATCACCGTGTGCGGGTACGGCAACGCATTGCGGCGCTGGGCCGGGTTGTCGAAGCGCGTCCAGCTGTACAGGTACCAGACCGCAATGAACACGGCGAAGGTGAGAAGCGGGGGGATCAGGTTGCGGAGGCGCCGCGGTGACGATCGGGGCTGGTGCACCGGCACGCTGACGCCCACCGCGGCGGGCGTTGCCATCGACTCCTGCGGGACCTCGGCGGGCGCCTTGTCCAGCGTCGTCACGAGTGGGCGTCCTTCAGGTCGTCGTTGATCTGTCCGCAGATCTCGGCGAACTCCGCCTCGAACCGGAGGTCGTGCGGCCGCTGCGCCCCGAACGGGATGGCGTAGTCGCCGATGATCCGACCGGGTCGCGCCGACATCACCAGCACCCGGGTGCTCAGGAACACCGCCTCCGCAATGGAGTGGGTGATGAACAACGCTGCGAACTTCTCGGAATTGAACAGGTTCATCAGCTCGTCGTTGAGCCGTTCGCGTGTGATCTCGTCGAGGGCTCCGAAGGGCTCGTCGAACAGGAAGATCTCCGGATTGAGCACGAGCGAGCGAGCCAACGAGCACCGCATCTTCATGCCGCCGGACAGTTGTTTGGGGTACTTGTCCTCGTGGCCGACCAGGTTGACGAGCTCGATCGCCTCGACGGCACGACGGGTCCGTTCACTCTTCGAGATGCCGTGCAGTTCGGCGTTGAGTTCGACGTTCTTCCGCACGGTCCGCCATGGCAGCAGCGTGGCGTCCTGGAACACGTAGCCGATCGAGTCGCGATTCACGTCGCATACGCCACCGGTGTGCTCGGTGAGACCGGACGCGATGCGCAGGAGCGTCGACTTGCCGCAGCCCGACGGTCCGACCACGGTGACGAACTCTCCCGGGTTCACCGTGAACGACACGTCGTCAATCGCATGTGTGCCGTCGGGGAAGACCATCGAGAGGTGTTCGAATCGCAGCCGGGGCGACGTCGCCGTCCCGGACAGACCCGACTCGAGTGCGGTGTCGGTCATCATGTCCTCGGTGAAGTTAGTTGCCGCCACTGCTCTCGCCCATCCGGTGAGCGTGAACATCGTGTTTCGGCTGTGCGGAGACCGGATCGTGCCACCCCGGAGGGCACGCTAGCCGCTGGCATTCGGCAGCACCATCGTGGCGGCTCACCCGTACGAGCACAGGTCGAACGGGTTCCCGTCCGGGTCCACGAGGTTGGCGATCGAGCCGTAGGGCTCGCGCCGCGGGGCACCGAGCTGCCTCGCTCCGAGGCCGACGAGTCGGGTGAGTTCGCTGTCGAATTCGTCGGGTGCACACGCCAGGTCGAGATGCATCGATCCTGCTCGGGTCGGGCCGCTCTGGAGTCAGAGACGACGCCTGCCGTCGGCGTCGGCGAGCACGATCCAGCGGTCGCCGTCCTCCCGTTCGACCTCGCGGAGATCGAGTACCGCCGACCAGAACGCAGCGAGGGCGTTGGTCGCCGGCGAATCCAAGGTGACGAGGTCGAATCCGGTCGCCACCGGGTCAGCCCTGGTCCCGCTGCGCCGGTTCCGCAGCCAGCAGGTCGAGAACCACCTGCAGCAACACGTTGGCGCCGGCTTCGATGTCGGCAGCCTCGGTGAACTCCGCGATGTTGTGACTGAGTCCGTTGACGCTCGGGGTGAACACCATTGCCGTCGGGCAGACCCGGGCGAGCATCTGGGCGTCGTGCCCGGCGCCGCTCGGCATCCGCTTGGTCGAGTGGCCGAGGCGTTCGGCGGTCGCTTCGACGAGATCGACCATCGCGGCATCGAACTCGACCGGCTCGAACCGTGCGAGTGACCTGGTCGTGATCGCCACACCCTCCGTCGCCTCGAGCTCCTCCAGGAACGTCTCCAGCCTCGACTCTCCTTCTCGCAGGATGCGTTCGTCGGTGTTGCGGAGATCTGCGGTCATCACCACGCGGGCCGGGATCACGTTGACGAGGTTGGGGTAGACGTCGATGCGGCCGACGGTGCCTACCTGATCGGCGCCGAGGTGTCGGGTGAGATCGCGGATGTAGGTCGCGATAGCGGCGGCGCAGTAGGCCGGGTCGTGACGGAGTCGCATCGGTGTCGTGCCGGCGTGGGCGGACTGGCCGACGATTGCGATCTCGGTCCACGAGATGCCCTGTACTCCTTCGACGACGCCGATCGTCACGCCTTCCGCCTCGAGCACCGGGCCCTGTTCGATGTGGAGTTCGACGTAAGCGTGGGGCGGGCTCGCAGTCGGGCACGGGACGGGTCCGGCGTAGCCGATTCGTTCGAGTTCGTCACCGAGCCTGGCGCCGTCGTCGGCGGCAATCAGGTCGAGCGCCTGCTCGAGCGGCAGTCCACCGACGTACACCAGGCTGCCGAGCATGTCCGGGGCGAATCGAGCGCCCTCCTCATCGGTGAAGAACGCCACCTGGAACGGCCGCTGCGTCACCACTCCGGCCGCCTCCAGTGTCTCGACGATCTCGAGGCCCGCAAGGACGCCGAGGTTGCCGTCGAACCGGCCGCCGGTGCCGACGGTGTCGATGTGCGAGCCGACCATCACCGGCGCGAGCGAC
>JBGTIA010000343.1:0-3227 GCA_041745835.1 Ilumatobacteraceae bacterium
GCTGAGCGCGTCGTGGCGCACGGGCGAAACGGCCGCATCGATCCGGATCCGATCCGGGACGCGCTCGCTGCGGTCGTCGAACGGTTCCGCGCCGACGTGTCGGGCGACGTGGCCACGTACATTCCCGAACTCGCCACCGTCGATCCCGACGGGTTCGGTGCCACGCTCGTCAGCGTCCACGGCAGGGTGCACAGCGCCGGCGACTCGGACCGGCCGTTCACGACCCAGTCCGTCTCCAAACCGTTCGTCTATGCGCTGGCGGTGTCCGAACTCGGACTCGACGAGGTCGCACGCCATGTCGGTTTCGAACCGAGCGGCGAGCCGTTCAACGCCATCAGTTTGGATCCGCACACCGGCCGTCCCGACAATCCGCTGATCAATGCGGGAGCGATCGTCACGTCGGCGCTGATCGACGGCCCGACCGTGGAGGACCGGTTCGAGCAGGTCCGGTCGTTCCTGTCGGCGTGTGCGGGTCGCGAACTCGGCGTGAACGAGGACGTCTTCGCCTCGGAGACCGCCACCGGCGACCGCAACCGCGCCCTGGCGCACCTCGCTCGATCGAGCGGCGTCCTGCGCCAGTCGGTCGACGACGCAACCGAGGTCTACTTCCGGCAGTGCTCGATCGAGGTCACGACCGAGGATCTCGCGGTGATGGGCGCCACGCTCGCCAACGGCGGCGTCAATCCCTTGTCGAAACGCCGGGTCATGGGTGAGCGCGCCGCCACGCTCACGTTGTCGATCATGGCGACGTGTGGCATGTACGACCACAGTGGTGAATGGATGGCGCGAGTCGGGCTCCCTGCGAAGAGCGGCGTCGGCGGCGGGATCACGGCGATCCAACCCGCCCAGTTCGGCTTCGGTGTGTACAGCCCGCGTCTCGACTCGTGGGGGAACAGTGTGCGCGGCGCCGCGGTGCTCCAGAGCCTGTCGAGCGACTTCGACCTACACGTGTTCGATCATCCCGACCAACCGCGCTCGCCCGTGGTGTCGTGGGTGATCGAAGGCGGTGTGGCCAGCGGCATCCTGCGCGGCGAGTTGGATCTCATCTCCGCCGAGCAGGTGATCGACGTGATCCTCGACGCTGCGTCGTCGGGCAGTCGCACGATCGAACTCGACGTGACCGGCGTGACCCGCACCCGAACCGTGGCCGGCGATCTGCTCACCGCGATCGGGCGACACCTCGCCGAGCAAGGTGTCGAGGTGGTGCTCGACGGCGACCTGCGCTGACCCGGTTACGCCGGTGCCAGGCACCGGCGTAACCGGTCAGCGAGCCTGGATGTAGTCGTGCAGTTGGTTGTTCTCGTGCTCGAGCTGACCGACGCGGGCCTTGACGACGTCGCCGATCGAGATGATCCCGGCGAGGAGTCCGTCGTCGTCGACCACCGGAAGGTGACGGATGCGGCGATCGGTCATCATCGCCATCAGCTGGTCGACGGTGTCGGCACCGCGACACGTGGTGACCGACGTGGACATCGCCGATGTCACCTCGTGACCGAGCGTCGAGGCACCGTGGGCCGCCAGCGCACGCACCACATCACGTTCGGAGATGATCCCGTCGATCGTGCGGCCGTCACGGCTCACCACGAGGGCGCCGACGCCATGGTCGCGTAGCGCCGCCGTTGCGTCGCCGAGCGATGCGTCGGGAGTGATCGTCGCTACCTCGGTTCCCTTGACCTTCAGCACATTGTGGACATGCAAGGAGATTCCCTCTCGTTCTGGCAACCGTCGAGCGGTCACCGTGGCGGCGCCCTCCCCCAGCGGTCACCCTAGTGCATTCGTGAAGGCGAGGACTCCGGCCGACCCGAAAACGCCGAAACGAGCGAGCGTTCACCAGCGATAGTGGGCGAACGCCTTGTTCGACTCGGCCATCTTCTGGATGTCGTCGCGCTTCTTCATCGCGGCGCCGAGACCGTTCGCAGCGTCCATCAGTTCGTTGGCGAGGCACTCGGCCATCGTCTTCTCACGACGGTTGCGCGCGTAGTCGACCGTCCACCGGATGGCGAGGGTGGTGGCACGGCGAGGACGGACCTCGACGGGCACCTGGTAGGTGGCACCACCGACGCGACGGCTGCGCACCTCGAGGGGCGGCTTGACGTTCTCGATCGCCCGCTTCACGGTGTCGATCGCCATGTCGTCGCCGTCGAGGCGGGACTGGATGATCTCCATCGCGTCGTACACGATCTTCTCAGCGACGGTGCGCTTGCCGTGCAGCATCACCTTGTTGGTGATCTGGGTGACGAGCACCGACTTGTGAATGGGATCCGCGACGAGTTCGCGGCGGGGAGCAGGACCTTTACGTGGCATCTCGGGTCACTTCTCCTTCTTGGCGCCGTAGCGGCTGCGGGACTGCTTGCGGTTCTTCACGCCGACAGCGTCGAGCGCGCCACGGATGATCTTGTAGCGCACGCCGGGCAGGTCGCGAACACGGCCGCCGCGCACGAGCACGATCGAGTGCTCCTGCAGGTTGTGGCCCTCGCCGGGGATGTAGGCGGTGACCTCGATACCCGAGTTCAGACGGACGCGAGCGACCTTACGCAGCGCCGAGTTCGGCTTCTTCGGAGTGGTCGTGTACACGCGTGTGCAGACGCCACGGCGCTGGGGCGAGCCCTTGAGCGCCGGAGTCTTGCTCTTGGTGACTTTCGAGCTACGACCTTGACGGACGAGCTGTTGAATTGTTGGCACGAATGAAACCTCGTTCGTAGGGTCGTGTCGGCAGCTCGGAGCCATCGACATGTGGTGAGTTGGACGAAATCGCGGGTTGCGACCCGCCCGCCGTACACCGGCCGTCGTGTCGACGAGTCCGATGAGAGGACCCTGCAAGGCTACGGGCGCACGACCCCCCGCGCAACACGCCCTCACCCCGGCAGCGACGGTGCTAGAACCGCGTCGTGGGAGTGTTGACGTCCGATCCACTCCTGGTGCTGTTCATCGTCGTGGCGCTCGGCGCAGCACTCGGCCGGGTGCGCGTCGGCGGAGTGAGTCTGGGACCGGCAGCGGCGCTGTTCGCGGGGCTCGGCGTGTCTGCGATCGAACCGGATCTGGCGGAGCTCCCGGCGATCATCCCGCTGTTCGGGCTCGCGCTGTTCATCTACACGATCGGATTGGCGTCCGGACCGGCGTTCTTCGGCGGGTTGCGCCAGGACGGCCTGCGGGTCAGCGTCGCCGTAGCGGTGCTGCTCGGCGCGGTCGGGCTGACCGTCGCCGGGGTCAGTGAGCTGTTCGACTTC
>JBGTIA010000344.1:0-1956 GCA_041745835.1 Ilumatobacteraceae bacterium
GCGCCCGGCGCGCAGGGCGGGGACGACGCCGGCCCGGATCAGGCTCGACTTCCCACTGCCCGACGCCCCGACCACGATGGCATGGCCGACCCGGCCGAGCACCTCGACGACTGATCGGATCTCGTCGTCTCGACCGTAGAAGCGATGTGCGTCGACCTCCTCGAACGGACGCAGACCCTGATACGGATTCGGGGCCAATGCGTCGTCGTCGTCCGACCCACGTCCGATGGCCGCCCTGAAGCTCCGCACGAACGACGCCACGTCCGGGTACCGGTCGTCCGGATCGCGGGCGCCACCCCGCGTGAGCACACCGTCGAGGGCGAGCAGCTCGGGTCTGACGGCCGAGACCAACGGGAAAACATGGGCGGACCCGTGCGCGAACGGCAACGTCCCGGAGAGCAACTCGTAGGTGATGGACGCGAGCGCATACTGATCGTCGGCCGGACCGGCTATGCCCACCTCGGGGAGTGCATATCCCTCTCGTGGCCGGCAGCCGGCGATCCGGTCGAGGACGTGCCCGATTCCGATGTCGTCGACGTACGCCCGCCCGGATTCATCGAGCATGATGTCCGACGTCGTCAGCGCACCGTGGACGAGCCCGATGTCGTGTCCAGCTTGAAGCGTGCCCCCGATGTCGGTCACGATCTCCCCGACGACGTCCGCCGATGCCGGGCCCTTGGCGACGAGGTCCACCAATGTCCCGCCGGTCATCAGGCGAGTCACCAGATGGGCAGTGCCCGGCTCCCGCCAGAAGTCGATGATGTCGACCGCGTTGGAGTGGTTGAGGCGGGCCGCGTGCCGGACGGCTGGCTCCATCGTCCGGATGAACTCAGGGTTATCGGCCAACGCCGAGGCATACGTTCGAACCGCCACCCGGCGGCCGACCCCCGGCTGGATCGCGATTGACAGCGAACCGTGGCGACCCGCTCCGACGTGCTCGACCACCCGGTAACCGCGCAGCCGCGCAGGCTCTGTACTGAGTAACCTCGGGTCGCCGGCCGCGACGCGCTGCTCGAGGTCCACGAACGCTCCGTCGGGCTCGAGACCCACCTCCTCGAGCTCGCGGCGGTGTTTCCGGCCATGTCGTAGCGCATCGGCCTGCCTTCCACACCGGTACAGGGCGATCAGATTGCTGCGGTGCGCCGACTCGCGGAGCGGGTGCTCGGTCACGAACGGCAGCAGGTCGGCGACCGCCGCTTCATGGAAGCCAGCGGCGAGCAACGCGTCGAACCGAAGCTCCTGCGCCGCAACCCGCATCTCGTCGAGCCGCATGGCCTCGAGCTGCGCCCACGGCTCGTCGGCGAATTCAGCGTAGGCAGCGCCGCGCCAGAGAGCGAGGGCGCGATCGAGCGACTCGATGGTCGCTGCCGGCTCGATCGCGAGTTCGGCCCGTCCCTGCTCGATGAGATGCTCGAAACTGCGGGCGTCGAATGCGGCGCCGTTCAGCTGGAGTCGATAGCCCGGTGGCTCGCTGATCAGCTCCGCGCCGACACCCACACTGACGAAAACCCGACGTAGTCGTGAGACGTAGCTCCTGAGGGTTGTGGTCGCCGCCGGTGTCGGCGCTTCCTCGAACACGATGTCGACCAGACGTGAAGCGGGTACGACCGACTCGATCTCGAGCAGGAGCGCTGCCAGGAGTCGCCGGATCCGCGGCCCACCCACGTCGACGGGTCCGTCGTCGAACAAGCCGATCGGGCCCAGAACGGTGAATTCCACGTGCACCCCCTCCCGACGTCGACCGTACTCCTCTGAGCCTGACTCTGGGCCGAGTTCGTTGCAGTTCGGTGGCGCTAAGAACGCGCGCCGGTAGGTCAGTTGGCCATCTTGAACCGGTCGGCCCACTTGATGAGCTTGATCGTCACGACGAGAGCGATCGCGAGGGCGATCGAGTCGAGGCGGTGGTGGATGAATCGGTCGGTGTTTCGGCGTAGCTGACCGAAGTTCGACAACCAC
>JBGTIA010000345.1:0-1655 GCA_041745835.1 Ilumatobacteraceae bacterium
GGTGTCGCCGTCGGTCATGTCGGCGCTCACGCGTTCGGCGGCGGCGGGCCGTCGGTGTCATCGGGAAGCGCTGCCGGCTCGTCCTCGTCGGTCGAGAAGAATTCGATCGCGTCCTCGACCACTTCGTCTGCGTCGACGTCCCGCTCGCGCGAGGGGCCGTCGGTGCGCTCGCTGGGCTGCTCGTCGTGCATGAAGGGAACGTGCCCGTTCGGTACGCCCCGCAAACACGTTCTGTAGGCAACGGTTGACGCCGGACGCCGGTAGTGTCCGCGTATGGAGCAGCGTCCCGCATCGACTCCTCCGCCGCTCGACGACCAGCGGCTGGCGCTGCTCGACTCGATCCCGGCGTCGATCGCCGTCATCGATTCCGACGGGACCATCCGGGCGGTCAACGCCGGTTGGCGTGAGTTCGCAGCCTCCAACGCTCACGATGGCGAGTCCGACATCGGGGCCTCGTACCTCGAGCTCGCCCAACTCGATGACGACGACGCACGCGACTCGGCACGTGGGGTCCTCGAGGTGGTCACCGGCGCAACCCCCGAGTTCGCCCTCGTCTATCCCTGCCACTCGCCGAGCGAGCAGCGCTGGTTCGAGCTGCTGATCGTCCCGCTGGCTGCCGGCACGCCGCGCCCCGTTCTCGCGTTGCACATCCGGGTCAACCCGCTGTTCGACGCCGACGATCGCCTGCGCCGAATCGCCGGAAGTGCGATCGGACAACTCGAGGGGATCACCACCGTGTGCGCTTGGTGTCGGTCGCAACATCGGACGCCCGCCGGCGACTGGGCCGTGATGGATCCTCCACCCGACCCGGACGCGCTCCACCACAGTCACGGCATCTGCGACGACTGCCTGTCGAACGTGTTGCTCGACGCCGGCTGAGCCGGCGACGTCACTCGTCGATTCGAAACGCCGGGAAGCGGTGAGCGGCTGCGAGTATCTCCTCGTCCGACGAGGTCGCCCGGAGGTCGCCGAAGAACTTGCCGACCTCCCAGGCCCACGCCGTGAGGTAGGCCCGCAGCACGGCCACCTTGTCGTCGTCCGCCAGTTCGGTGACCGTGATGTTCTCGACCTGCCGTCCGACCCGCAACGACCCGGTCCCGGCGACACGAAGGTTGCGCACCCACTGTGTCTGTCCGCGTGGTGCGACGAGGTAGCGCTCGCCGTCGAGTTCGAGCTGGTTGATCACCGTGCTGCGCGGCTCGCCGCTGCTGCGACCGGCGACCGTGAGGATCCGGCTGCCCTTGACGCTGAGCCCACGCCCGGTGAGCCAGGCGACGAGCGGGTTGAACAGCTTCCGGGTGAACCAGTCGACCTCGATCGTGTCGGTCGGGCCAGGCGTGGGGTCGGGGGTGGGGTCGGGGGTGGACGAAGTGTGAGCAGTGATCTCCATGTAGAGCAGTGAACCATCGCTCGATTGCGAAGTCAAGAGCAGTGCTCACATTTGTGATTCACGATCTGTACAGTGACGTCATGAACGCGATCAAGGGCGCCAGGGAACGGGCACGGACCGAGGTCACCGCCGAGATCATCGCCGAGGCTCGTCGCCAACTTGCGGTCGACGGCGCAGCCGGCCTGTCGCTGCGATCGGTGGCCCGTGAGCTCGGCATGGTGTCATCGGGGATCTACCGATACGTCGCCAGCCGTGACGACCTGCT
>JBGTIA010000346.1:0-4417 GCA_041745835.1 Ilumatobacteraceae bacterium
TCTCGGCTGCCGACGCGTTCATTCCGATCGTCCTCGGTTCGCTTGTCGGTGTAGCTCTGGCCGTCATGGCCTCTGGGGTTTTCCCCTTCGGATTCGTCCGCATCGTGGAGCCGGATCCCGGCATCTTGCTCGACACCCGGGTTGGGATCGGCACGGCCTTGATACTCATCGTCGCGCTCACGCTTTGGGTGATCACGTCGCTGACGATGATGAGGTCAACCCGAGGACCGGTCCACCCCTCCCCGGTGGTCGAAGCCCTCGCCACCCGGACTGCCTGCGCGACTGCAGCGACGGGTGTTCGGCTCGCGTTCGCCCGTTCCCATGGCGGGCGAGCACCGGTACGCGGCGCGATGCTCGGACTCGTCCTGACCGTGGCGGTTGCTACCGGAGCGGTCACGTTCGGGACCAGCCTCGCCCGGCTGATACGAGAACCGTTCAGGTATGGCGCCAATTACGACGTCGCCCTCGGCGACAACGGGGGCGCGGGCCTCCCCACTGGAATGCGTGAGCGTCTGAATGCCGATCCCGATGTCACGTCCCTGGTGGTGTACTCCATCGCCAACGCACGCATCGGTGACACGGTTGTGCCGATGCTCGGCATGGACGTCGTCCGAGGCGACGGCACGCCGACGCTGCTCGATGGG
The DNA here is from genome assembly GCA_041745835.1 of Ilumatobacteraceae bacterium. Lineage (GTDB taxonomy): Bacteria > Actinomycetota > Acidimicrobiia > Acidimicrobiales > Ilumatobacteraceae > Sva-07. The sequence continues at coordinate 645 of JBGTIA010000346.1, forward strand.
CGTCTCCCCGACGGCGCCGATGAAATCGTGCTGGGTCGGGTGACCGCACGCCACGTCGGTGCGGGTATCGGCGACGAGGTCACGCTTTCCGGCCGCACCGGCACCGGCGACTTCCGCGTGACCGGCCTCGTCGTCATGCCCGGGTTCGGATCCACCGACGGGATGGGCGAGGGCGGCCTGGTCACCGAGGCCGCGTTGGCATCCATCGACGACATCGTCCAGCCGACCATCGCCGCCACCCGGTTGGGGATGGAGCGTGCGCCGGTGATCGCGTCACTGGCGACCAACACGGGCTCCGGGCCCATCGACCCGTTCGTGCCGTCCGCGATCGTGAACGTCGAACGCGTCCGGTTCATCCCGTTCACGCTGGCCGCTGTGCTCTCTGTGATGATGTTGCTGACGTTGGGTCACGTGATGTTGACCTCGGTGCGAGGCGCCAGGCGCGATCACGCCATCTTGCGCTCGCTCGGGGCCGGGCGCCGGTGGGTGGGGCGTGCCGTCCGCTGGCAGGCCACGTCGTTCACGATGTTTGCGGTTGTCCTCGGCATCCCTGCCGGAATTCTCGCAGGTCGACTGATCTTCTCCGTGTTCGCTCAGAACATGGGGGTCGTCGACGACGCAGTGGTCCCGATCGGAGGGATCACCGTCGGCGTGATCGTGCTCGTTGGTTTGGCCAACGTCGTGGCGTCGGTCTGCGTCCGCCGAGCGGCTCGCATCGAACCTGCCCAGCTGCTGCGGACGGAATGATCAAGCGTCCGATCACTCGGCCGGCTGTTCGAGCCACGCCGGATCACCACCGGCCTCCCACAGGCGGCGCACCACTCGCGGCGACAACTCCTCTTTGTTGACGTAGGCGATCGCACCGCTGGTGCGGGCGTTCGCCGGCAGATCGTCGGGCGCATACGTCGAGACGAGGATGATCCGCGTCGCCGGATGAGCATCGGTGATCAGGCGTGTCGCCTCGATTCCGTCGAGTTCACCCATATTGATGTCCATCAGGACCAGATCGGGCATCAGTTCGTCGACGATCGTGACCGCGTCCTCCCCCGACTCCGCTTCGGCGACCAGCTCGAACCCGCTGACTCGATCTACGACAGCGCGCGCCGCTGCTCGGAACGGCGGCTGGTCGTCGACGATCACCACGCTCACCCGCTGCGCAGAATCGCTCGACGGATCGGTCGATTGCTCGGTCATCGCACCCCTCTCATCACTTCCTGTGCGGCATGCCATCCGCACATGCCATGGACACCCCCGCCGGGCGGGGTGGAACTCGAACACAGGTACACCCCGTCGATCGGTGTCTTCCACGGATGCAGACCGAGCGTCGGGCGACGCACGAACTGCCGGAAATCTGCGACGCCGCCGTTGATGTCGCCGCCGATGTAGTTGGCGCCATGGGCTTCAACGGCCACGGTGTCCATCGCGTGACGACCGATGATCCGGTCGCGAAAGCCGGGGGCGAACCGCTCGACCTGCGCCTCGATCCGGGCGGTCATGTCGAACGTGGAGCCGTTGGGCACATGGCAGTAGGCCCACACCGACTGCATCGCATCGGGGGCCCGACTCTCGTCGAACAGGCTGGGTTGCGAGAGCAACACGTAGGGGCGTTCGGGGTGACCACCGGATTGCACCTCGGCTTCCGCCACGGTGATCTGCTCGAGTGTGCCGCCCAGGTGCACGGTCGCAGCGCGTGCGCAGTCGGCATTGGTCCAGGGGATAGGGCCGTCGAGTGCCCAGTCGAGCTTGAACACCCCGGCGCCGTACCGGTAGCGGGTGAGTGCCCTGCGATACCGGTTGGGCACCGCATCACCGGCGATCGCCAGCACTTGCCGTGGCGTGAGGTCCAGCAGCACGGCCTCGACGCTCGGGAGTTCCTGCAGTGACGTGATGCGCCGGTCGCACTCGACTCGACCACCGAGACCCTCCAGGACCGCCACGAGTGCATCGGCGATCTGTTGCGATCCGCCCTTCGCGAGTGGCCATCCCACGAGATGGGCGAGCACGCCGAGCATCAGGCCGTAGCCCGCGGTGACCGGCGACTTCAGGCTCAAGATCGAGTGACCCGACAGGCCGGCGAACAGGGCCTGTGCCTCGTCGGTGTCGAAACCCCGGCGAGCCAGCGTGTGGGCCGGCAGGATGCCCACCGCGCCGTAGCGAGCGAGGATGACCGGGTGCTTCGGCGGGATCGACAACGGTGACAGCAGCCCGTCGGTCAGTTCGAATCCCGAGTCGACGAACGCGCCGAACAACCGGCGGTAGGCCTTGGCGTCGCGACCCAGTCCGTCAGCGGTGACGTCCACCGAGCGGTGCAGAAGCGCCGCGCGACCGCCGTCGAGCGGGTGCGCCACCGGCACGTCGGGGTGAATCCACTCCAGACCATGCGCTTCCAACGGGGTGACGCTGGCGGCAATCTCCCTGAACGCAGGTGAGCCGAGCGCGAGCGGATGGATCGCCGAGCACACGTCGTGCAACACACCCGGCAACGTCAACTCCTCGGTCCGTGTGCCGCCGCCCGGTCGCGACGCGGCTTCGAGCACCGTCACGTCCCATCCGGCTCGCGCCAACGTGATGGCCGCCACCAGCCCGTTCGGACCGGCACCGACGACCACTGCTCGTCGTCCGCTGGCGTTCGCCACGTCACTCACTGTGCAACACCGTCGACGGTCGATGGCGCAGCCCGGCACGGATCGGAAGCACCCCGCAGAGCCCAGCGAGCAGGAGGACCACGGCGACGAGGATGACGAGGCCGGGGACCGGCACAAGCGGCTCGGCCAGCGTGCCGAACCCGTTCGCGAGACGTGACCAGAACCACCGTCCGACCACGATGCCGAGCGGCACACCGACCACCAGAGCGGCGACGCCGATGGTGACTCCCTGCCAGACGCCCACCGCCGTCACGTTCCTGCGGGTCGAGCCGAGCGACTGCAGGATCGCGATGTCTCGTCGGCGGCGGCGCACGGCGATCAGCATGGCATTGGCCACGGTCACTCCCACGACGAACACGAGGAGCGAGGCCAACACCACGGGGAGCGATCGCAAACGGGCCAGGCCGTCCACGTCGGACGGTCGACCGTCCGACTGGAACAGCAGACGAGCCTCCTCACCTACGGCCGACGCCATCCGTCGCTCGAAGCCGGACCGAGCCTCGGTCGTCTCGGCCGCCCGCCCGAGATCGACGACGATGAACGACTTGGTGGCCTGCGTGCGTGGAACGAGCGCGTCGGGTGACACCAGACCCCCGACCCCGATCGACGTGCGATCCGAGCCCGAATACAGGCCGACGCCGGGCAACACCACCCGACCAACGACCAACGCGTCGCCATCGAACCCGTCGGCGGCGAGCGCCACCGTGTCACCGATCCCGACGTCGAGGTTGCGCATCGTGGTCAGCCCCAATGCGATCTCATCGGCCGCCACGGGCGCCCGGCCGGCGGCGATCGTGGCTGTCACGGGCTCGGCCTGGGCATCGGAGGCGAACGCCAGCGACGTCACCGTCACGCCATCGACGGTGACCTCGGTGATGAGGAGATGCCCAACGCGTTCGACCGACGGATCGGCGGCCGCGACGGCAAACACACCGTCGATCACGGCCTGGTCCGGTGTCCCGTCCACGAAATCGATTGCCAGGTCGAAGTTCGAGCCGTAGAACCGTCCGTCGTTCACCGCCTGATCGAGGCTCGTCGCAAACACGATGGTGGCCACCGCCACGGCGATGGCCGTGACGGCTCCGACGATGGTCGCTCGTGTCGGCACCGCCGTCGCACCCCGGCCGG
>JBGTIA010000347.1:0-17901 GCA_041745835.1 Ilumatobacteraceae bacterium
CGCCCGTCGCGATCAGGCCGAGACGCCCGCCGCCAGCGACTTGACCGCATCAGTGGTCAGCGCCTGACCACCGATTCCCCAGTCACCACTCTTGGTTTCCTCGATGATCACCCACGTGACCGAGCGCATGTTCTCGCCCTCGATCTCGACCATCGTGTCGGTCAACTTCTCGATCATCTCGTGCTTCTGCGCAGCGTCGAAAACACCCTCGATCAGTTTCACATTGATCATCGGCATGTCGGTTTCCTTTCATTTGGTAGTCACCCGGTGACGATCACCAGATGAGCCCGACCGTACGACGCAACCGTGTGACGTGCCGTGTGACGCACCCGCATCGCTCGGCAGCAGGCGAGTCACGCTGAAACGTGCAGCAACTACACACGCATCACTGCCCCGGTTCACTGCAAGATTCCCAGAATCTGTGATGTCGACGGGCAGAATGCTGGAATGACGATCTTTTCCGGTACCCAGGAGTTCGAGGGCGCAACGTTCGTGAGGACGAGCTTTCAGGGCGCCACCCTGAGATCGTGTGACGTCAGCGGGATGACGATGCGTAGCGTCGAGGTGGCCGGGCTCGACATCGACAGCCATGACCTGTTCTTCGGCAGCTTGATCGTCAACGGCGTCGACGTGGTGCCGTTCGTGGACGCCGAGCTCAACCGGCAGTTCCCCGGCCGCGAGCTGCAGAAGGCGCAGACACCCGAGGGCCTGCGCGACGGTTGGGTGGCGGTGCAGGCTGCGTGGGAGACGACGGTGACGAACACGCAACCAGGTCTGGTCGATGCCCACGTCGAGGACGAGTGGTCGCTGGCCCAGACCCTGCGTCACCTCGTGCTGGCGACAGACGCCTGGCTCCGCGGCGGGATCATGGGGATGGAGCAGCCGTTCCACGAGATCGGCCTGATGTTCTCGAGTGCGGCCGAGATGGGCTTCGACGTCTCGATCTTCCGGACCGATGCGCCGGCGTTCGAGGACATCCTCGCAGTGCGAGCCGAGCGGCAGCAGTTGGTGACCGACTTCCTGGCCACTGCCACGCCGGAGCTGCTCGCCGACGAGCGCAACGATCCGTGGGGCGGTGGGGACTGGCATCCCACCGTCGGTGATTGCGTGCGTGTGATCCTGGAGGAGGAGTGGGCGCACCTGCGCTATGTCCGGCGGGACCTCGCCCTTCTGGGGTGAACGGCGTCGGTTCGGCGGTCTGCCAGTCTGTTGAAGATGACCGGAATCGAGGTGCTCGTCGGCGTCGTCATCGCCGTCGGGCTGGTGGGCGTCGTGGTACCCCTGCTTCCTGGCGCGTTGCTCGCCTGGTCGGCCATCGTGGTGTGGGGCTTCACCGTTGGGTCCGGTACCGGTTGGGCCGTCGTGGGCGTTGCAACCGCACTGATAGCGGCCGGTCAGATCATCAAGTACACGATCCCCGGCCGAAGGTTGGGCGCCGACGGGGTTCCCAACCGCTCGCTGGTCGTCGGTGGGTTGGTGGCCATCGTCGGGTTCTTCGTCGTCCCTGTCGTGGGAGTGTTCATCGGCTTCGTCCTTGGCGTCTACGCGTCGGAGGTTCAGCGGGTTGGTGCACGAACGGCGTGGCCGTCGACCAAGTCAGCCGTACGCGCCGTGGGTATTTCGATGTTGCTCGAGCTGACGTCGACGTTGTTGGCCGCGGTCGTGTGGATCATCGGGGTGACCATAACCTGACGCACATCCGGCCCCGGTGGTCGAGAACGCAGCGGTTGACCCTCGAGCGATGGCGAATCCACTGGTGGCCGGTGAGAGGGGGCCCGGTTCTGCGCTGGCTCACTGCGCATCACACAGGACGGGTTCCGGCTTGGCACGCAGTGTGTGCGTCGATACATTCAGGTGGGTCCGATCGTGAGGCGCATCCCGCGTTCGAAGTGGTCGCCGACGGTGCAGACCAACTCGACGCTGTCGACCGACGACGCAGGAAGGCGCAGGTAGGTCGACCGTCCAGGCGGCACGAAGACGGCGACGTCGAGGTCACCGATGGTGAAGTCGTGCGGAAGCGTGCCGGAGTTCCGCAGATGAATCACCACGCCGGGAGCCAACTCGATTGGCTCCACGACGAAGGCGACGTCGATCATCTCCACCTCGAGCGCGTCAACGCGGTCCGCGTCGGCGATCCCGGCGGATACGTCGGCGCTGGCCGGGTTCGCCCCCACGACACCGACGAACACGATCGGGGTCATCACCAACGACGCGATCAGTCCGGCCCGCAGGGCGCGTCGATCCTCCACGGCCGATGCCACACCGAAGATCGCGGCGAGGCAGGCGCCCAGGATGATGGCCGCGCTGCCGATGAAGTACTGCGTCTCGTCGGGCCGCGCAAGGTCGTACGCCAGAATCGGGCCGGCCACGGTGAGCACGGCGCCGATGGGAACAAGACCTCCGAGATGGAACCAGCGGTTGCGCAGCCCGACGACTCCGGCAGCGGCCACGAGCAGGCCGGGTCCTGCGACCGTCCAGTCGCGTGTGGTGAAACCGGTGAGCGCGTAGGCAGCGAGGCTGAGACCCGCAAGGATCAGGCTTGCCGCAGCGATCACGGTGACCGCACGGGTCGATTCGACTGTTGCGGTGGGGGTCCGCTCGGTTGGGGGATGGGCCACGGCAGGCTCCTTACGTTGTAGGTGATCCAAACGATGTTTGAACACTTTGTCCGAACATCGTTTGAAAAACAAGCGCTGTTGCCGTAGCGTTCGTCACATGGTCGAGACACGCCGCGAACGGCTCCGTGACGAGCTGACTGCCGAGATCATCGAGATCGGCCGCCGACAACTCGCCGGCGGCGGGGTCGCCAACGTGAACTGGCGGGCGATCGCCCGCGAGGTCGGAATGAACCCGGCGTCGCTGTACACCTACGTCGACGGCATCAACGACCTGTACACACGGATCCTCGCGAGCAGCTTCCGAAGTCTCGCCGACGCCGTGGCAACGGCGTCACGCGCGGCTGGCCATCTCGACGCTCGGGACCGGTTGTTGGAGTGCGCCCGCGCGTATCGGTCGTGGGCGATCGACAGACCCAACGAGTTCAACCTGATCTTCACCGATCAGATCCCGGGCTACGAGGCGCCGAACGAAGGAGAGTCCTTCCAGGCCGCAATGGACGTCAACACCCCGTTCCTCGACGCCGTCGTCGAGATCGTCACCGGACGGTGCGGCGCCTTGTCGATCGACGAGCTCACCGCCGACGAAAAGGTGGTGGCGTACGCACTGCGGTCGACGATGCACGGCTTCACGATTCTCGAGGTCAACCACCACGCCCCGTACACAGAAGGTGCCGACGATCTCATGATCAGCTCGTTGTCGCTGCTGCTCGACGTTGCTGGTCCTCAGCGGTAGGCGCGGTCGAGGTCGGCGCCCACGTCCGCGATCGCTTCTTCGTGGACGTAGCACCACGCCCAGCGCTCACCGGGCTCGAACGACTGGATCACCGGGTGGTCGGTCGAGGTGAAGTGTGCGGTCGCATGACGGTTCGGCGAGTCGTCGCAGCATCCGATGTGACCACACGTCATGCACATCCGAAGATGGAGCCAGCGACTGCCGATTGGGATGCAGTCCTCACAGCCGTCGGTCCTTGATGGCTCGACGACGGCCATCGAACCCAAGTGGTCACAGGGCATCGACACATCGTGTCACGAATCGCCGGGCCCCGCATACCGGCTCACGGCGACGTGAGGCGTTGATGCACCGAGCGGATCGCGCTCGATCCGTCGCCCACGGCCGCTGCGACCCGCTTCATCGATGACGAGCGGACGTCGCCGGCGCCGAAGACACCGGGCCGGGATGTCTCGAACGGCAGCGGCTCGAACCCGTCCGGCACCCGGCCGACGAGGTCGCTGTCGGTGAGGACGAAGCCCTTGTCGTCGAGTTCGACGAACCCGTCGAGCCAGTCGGTGAACGGCACTGCTCCAATGAACGAGAACAGCCCGACGCATTGTTGGCGGGTTTCGTCGCCTGAGCCGTTGTGGCGCAGCGTGATCTCCGTGAGTCGGGTGTCGCCGTGCAGCGCAACCACCTCGGTGAAGGGCGACACCGTGATCTTCGGCGCCGCGTCGATCCGGTCGATCAGGTAACTCGACATCGACGACGCGAGGTCACCACCGCGGATCGCGATCGTGACCGGGGCGCCCTGCTGTGCCAAGTAGATCGCTGCCTGGCCGGCGGAGTTCCCGCCGCCGATCACCGTCACCGGATTGGGCCCGCATACGCGGGCTTCGAGATCGGTCGCTGCGTAGTAAACGCCGGCTCCCTCGAAGTCCTCGAGTCGTGGCAGTGGCAGCTTGCGGTACTGCACGCCGAGCGCGATCACGACCGCTCGCGCCATCAGCACCGCTCCATCGCCGAGCGTCAGTCGGTAGCCGTCGCACACCGCCTCGATCCGCTCGACCGAACACGGGCTCGTGATCTGCGCGCCGAGGCGTTGAGCCTGCAGTGCTGCCCGCTCGACGAGCTCGCCACCGGAGATCCCCGACGGGAACCCGACGTAGTTCTCGATGCGGCTGCTCGTGCCGGCCTGGCCGCCGACGCCCACCCGATCAATTAGCAACGTCTTCAAGCCTTCCGATGCGCCGTACACCGCGGCGGCGAGCCCTGCGGGACCGGCTCCCACGATCACGACGTCGAGCACTTCGAGACTCGTCGGTTGGTACACGAGCCCGAGGTGCGAAGCGAGTTCGCCGACCGTCGGGTTGCGCAGCGTGGCCGTCCTCGTGATGACGACCGGCATGTCGGTACGGTGCGCGCCCACCGAAGCGAGCAGCACGTCGGCGTCGTCGACGTCGTCACCCTCGACATCGATCCACTGGAAAGGGAGGCGCTGGCGGAGCACATACGAACCGAGCTCCAGTGCCCGCTTCGAATACCGCGAACCAATGATCCGCAACGACCCGGCGCCCGCACCGCTCAGGATGATCTCACGCCGCGCCACGAACGCCTCGAACATGATGTCGCCGATCTCGGGATCGCTGGCGAGCAGTCGCCGGAACTCGACGGACGTGATCCGTCGGACGCGGCCATCGGACCGCATGCGCCCACGCAGAAATGTGCGTTGACCGGTCAGCAGGCTGAGTGCGCCGAGGAAGCGCCCGGCAGTGTGCGTCGCGATGACGGTCTCGGCCTCCGTGGCCGGGTCGGCGTAGACGATGTCTGCCTCACCCTCGAGGATGACGATCAGGTCGTACGACGATTGCCCCTCGACGAACAACGACGCGCCGGCCGAGACCGCTGACTCGTCGCCATAGTCCACCAACCGTGCGAGCTGCTCGTCGGTGAGGGTCGGGAACGCCACGGAGTCGGCGGTGCCAGCCATGTGCCGGAGCCTAGAGCGCCCTCGCCGACGAGGCGTCCCGGAGCGCTGGTTGCGCTTCGGTGCTGGCGGACCGGGACGTCTCCGGAACACTCAGCGACCTGGTGCCGTCTCCACCCCTGCCCACACGATCCCGACGACGCGGGCCGCATCCGACGGTCGTAGTCGGCGATGACCGATGAGGAGCGACGACCAGAGCGGACCGTAGAGCGTGTCGAGCACCACTTCGGTGTCGATGTCGGCACGGATCGCCCCTGCTTCGACACCCCGTGCGAGCTGCGCTCGACTGAGCGCACGCCTCGGCTCCCAGAAGCGGAGCCGGAACTCCTCCTGTGCCGCCGCGTCGGACTGGAACTGCCCGACCAGCTCACGGATCACCGAACCGGTCGGTGATCCGAACAAGCGGATCACGCTGCGCAGGTGCGATTCGAAGTCGGATCGGATGTCGTCGGTTGTCGGGAACGGTGTTGTCTTCATCGTCGCATCGACGAGCGCGTCGAGGATGACAGCGGTTCGCGTTGGCCACCATCGATAGATGGTCTGCTTGGCAACTCCCGCAGCAGCTGCGATGTCGTTGATCGTTGCAGGCTCGGTCGAGGTGCCGACGAGCGACATCACGGCATCGAGGATGCGCACTCGGGCGTCTTCGTCGCGTGTCCGGCCTCTCGCCACCCCGACACCGTACGCACAGCACCTCTGGAATACAAGACCAGTCGTCCATCGAGACCATGAGAGTTGTAATTCAAATACGAGACCTTTAGTCTTTTTGATGTCCTTCGAGAAACGGAGATCTACGTGCCAACGACCACTCTCTCTCAGTCCCACCCGAATGACCAGTCCGACACCGCACGAAAGACGGTGGCCGTCCTCGGCCTCGGTGCGATGGGAGCGAGGATTGCCGCCCGGCTGCACGACCATGGTGCCGACGTCATCGTCTGGAATCGCTCGCAACACGCGATCGATGCCCTCATCGATGACTGGCCACTCAGTGTGGCGGCGTCACCGCTCGACGCAGCCGCGCCGGCCGACGTCGTGATCTCGTTCGTGACCGACGACAACGCATCAGATGCGATCTGGCTCGATGCTGCCACAGGTGCGCTCGATGCAGTCGGTGACGGAGTCGCCGTCGAGATGTCGACGATCACGGCTCACCATGCCGTTCGCCTGGCGCAGACAGCGATAACTCGGCACGTGCGCTTCCTCGAAGCACCCGTGGTGGGATCCCGACCGCAGGCTGAGGCCGGCTCACTCGTCGTCTTCGCTGCGGGCGAGCCCGACACGCTCGAGCACGCCCGTCCAACGCTCGACCTGATCGCCAGCGCAGTGCACCACGTCGGCCCCGCTGGCACTGCCGCAACACTGAAGCTCGCCGTCAACGGGCTCTTCGCTGCGCAGGTCGCCTCGTACTCCGAGATCATCACCCTGCTTGCCGCCAGCGACATCGACACTGCCACCGCCCAGCGCATCATCTCGGGCCTGCCGATCACCTCGGCGGCGATGCAACGAATCATCGGGCTGTTCGACGCCGCGAACTACTCGCCCAACTTCCCGATCCGTCTCGTGGCCAAGGACCTGGACTACCTCGCTCGGTCGGCCACCGAATCCGGGCTCGACCTTCCGATCAACGCCCAGGTGGCGGCACTGTTCGACCGCGCAACGCACTCCGATGCCGCCGAACTCGACATTGCAGGCGTGATCACCACGCTCACACCATCGCTTCCTGAAGGTTCAACCACCCTCCACGGCTCCGACTCACCCAGCGGGGTCCCCTCACAGTGAACCTGTGACGCCGCCTCAGCAGCGACGGGGTTCGGGGTCGGCGACGACGTCGACACCGGTCTCGGAATACCCGTCGGCGAACGAGACCTCCTGGCCGTCCGGGCCGTACAGCGAGCGGGTGAACACGTGGCCGAACGCCACCGTCTCGTGATCGATCTCGAAGAACATCGATCGACGGACTGGGTCAGAAGTGATCGCAAGCTCGAAGGCCTCGCCCACTTCGGCGTCGAGCTCATACGCGACGACACCGAACTCGTCGGCGAGTTCGAGGGAGAACGCGCCATCGGTGGCGACCACGAGCGACAGTTCGAATCGGTTCGGGACGCCGGGATCGACCGGCGAAACGTTGGAGAACGTCGCCAACGGGATCTCGAGGGGCAAGGACGCGTCACGGTCGACGCGCACGTCGAAGACCTCGCGGAAGTCGTTCGGTCCGTAGCCCAGCGTCAACCACGGGTCGACGGGTTCACCGGTCGAGTACCAGGCCCCTTCGCAGTCGCCGAGCACCGCGATCTGACCGACGGGGGGCGGGTCGTCGCGCTCGAACGAGAAGTCGTCCACGGCGTCGTGCCGTACGGTGTCGCCGCTGGTCTCGTAGTCGTCCCGGCCCTGGAGTGAGACGAGCTCACCGACGCCGCCGTCCGGCCCGGTGAGATACGACGACGACAACGCCATCGCGATGTTGGCAGCAACCGACCACCCGGCGACGGCGACCGCGCCGACCACGAGCCATCGTCGAGCGGAGCCACTGCGGGCGTCGATGGAGCGGATCAGCCAAGCGAGCCCGAGAATGCTGAGGGGAAGCAGCGTGACGACGAAGTCGGCGAGGTACCGCGGTGCCAGGAATCCCCAGATGAGCAACGTGGCGCCGGCGGGGACGCCCACCGCAGCGACGACGAGGAGCCAACTCGCCGCCGGCCGGTTCCGCGCAGTCATGAGGCCGAGGACGAGCCCGATCACGCCGAGGCCGAACAGCAGCGGTGTCGCCGCCGGCAGGCTCGGGGTGCGATAGGTGATGTCGTAGACGGCATCACCGAACACGTGGGGGAGTTGGTGCGGTGCGTCGAGGAAAGGGAAGCGCGCGCTCACCGAGAGACCATCGGGTCGCAGGTAGCTGAGCAGGTTCGTCGGCAGGTATCGGGGATCGACGAAGTCACCTCCGGCGTACGCCAGCATCCGCATCCGCTGCTCGTCCACCTGGCTGAGCACCTGCAGCTCCATCGGCGGGCCGAGCGGACGACCGAAGCGGAGCATGTTCGGCACGATGAGCAGGAGGAGCGTGGCCGCCGAAAATGCGGCCAGTCGCTGCTCCTCCGGGCCGAATCGTCGATGACGCCACGTCCTCACGGCGAGCACGGCGACCACGACGAGCAGGCACCCGAGGCCGAGCGTCGGTCGATTGAGCGCTGCGAGCGCCAGTGCCCCGCCGAGCCACCACTGATGGCGCGGCGAGGAGTCCTCCAGCTCCCGGAAGAGGCGGTACTGCACGAACGTGCACGACGCAACGCCCCACATGATCGCTTCGCTGAAGACCCACACCGGCCCCGCCAGCATCAGCATCGGCGTGCCCAGCGCGATCCCGACCTTCCAGACGGCGGCCAGCGGGCTCCCCGCCACCCGCTCTTCGGGGTCGTGTTCGGCTGCGAGCAGATGCGGCAGCGCGCGGTCGACCAACGCCCACGCCGACACCACGAACAACAACCAGGCGAACAGCGACGACACGATGGTGAGCCGACCCGAGAACGCATCCGTGAACACCGTGATCGGAACTCGCGCCAACGCAGGGAACAGCCCGAAGTACATCTGTTCGCGGCCGTCGACGATGAACGCCTCGAGGCCCAGCGAGTTCGCAGGGAGGGCGAGGTCGCCGCGAAGCAGCGCCTCGGCCTGGATGTCGAAGAAGTCGGCGTAGGCCCGATTGTCGAACTGGGTCCGGCCGAGCCCGTCGGTGAGTCGGGTGGCGATGGACAGGTACACCACGGTGCACGCTGCGAGCAGCGTGCCGTCGTGGCGTGAGATCACGGGGTGGCCGCTGCAGCGAGCCGGTCGCACCACGGCGTGTCGAGTGTGAACGTCTCGAACGTCATGCCCCCGAAGTTGCCCTCGGGCAGCCACGAGATGCCGGGATCGGGAGAGTCGTACAGCGGGTCCATGTCGAAGTGGCCGTAGAGGATGTTACGACTGTTGCGCTCCACGAAGAAGTTGCCGCGGTTCTGGTCGAACGTGATCGAGAACTCCGACGGTTCGCTGAGCGGCATGTTCAATTCCTCCGCCGGGATCGAACCGAAGTTGTCGACCATCGTGAGGGTGTACTCCACCTCGTCGTCGTCGGGCCGGATGTCGTCGACGCGCAGCACGAGGCTGAACCAGTAGGCGCCCTCGTCGAAGTCGGGCGACTCCGACAGTCGCAGGAGTTCGATCTCGAAGCCGACGGCGAGGTCGTCGGTGGGGGTGACGACGTAGTCGCGGCGCCAGTCGCTGTTGCCGTACTCGACGGGAACCCAGGTGTCGACGGTGTCGCCGTTGGAGTAGTAGAGCGCCTCGCAGTCACCGATGATCGCGAGTGTGCCGACCGGGGTCGGGTCGTAGCGCTCGTACGGAAGCTCGTCGAGGAACACCGTGCGATCGGCAAGCGACGGCCCGACAAATCCGGCGGCGGTGTCCTGGATGTCGAGCAGACGGCCCATCTGTTCGGTGCGGTCGCCGAGGCTGTAGCTGTAGTTGAACGCGATGGCCATGTTGGCCACGATCGACCAGGCGATCAGCGCAATGGCCCCGACCTGGCCGATGCGCTTCAGGGTTGGGTTGATCGGCTCGTCGCGCCCGTCGAGGTGGCGGACGAACACGGCGATCGCGATGGCCGACAGCACCAACATGCCTGGGAGGAAGTCGGTGAGGTAGCGCGTGGCGATGTAGCCCCAGCCCGCGACACCACCGGCAGCGAGGACGCCGGCTGCCACCACCGGCGCCAGACGCCAGAACGACGGCTCGCGCCACAGCCGGATGAAGGAGATGACACCGATCACCGACGCGATGACGAGCAGCGGGTTCGTGGCCGTCACGCTGGCGGTGCGATAGGTGGCGTCGTAGAAGGCGTCGCCCCACACCCACGGCAGGTTGCTCGGAGCGTCGATGAACGGAAAACGTCCCGAGAGGTCGACGCCGTCGGGTCGGAAGTACGCCCACAGGTTGGTGGGGATGAACTCGGTCTGGAAGTACTTGTTGTCGTACCGCGCGAGCATTTCGGCGCGGTTGGCGTCGACGCGGGTGAAGAACTGGTCCTCCATGGGGATGCCGAACGGGCGACGGAACTTCGCCCAGTTCACCGCCACGGTGGCGAACAGTGCGAGGGTGAACCATCCGGACAACTGCAAGACAGCAGAGCGATCGACGAGCTTGCGCCACAACGACACCGCGATGAGTGCGGCGACCCCGATCAGCCCGGCGTAGGCGGTGGTCGGTCGGTTCAGGACGAGCGCAAGCAACGTGAGGCCGAATATCCACATCCGGCTCGACGGAATCTCGGGGAACCGGAGCATCTGGTTGAGCACGGTGATGAAGAGCGCCGCGCTCCACAGGTGTGCCTCGTGGTAGCCCCACGGGATCGCGAGCAGCGTGAGCACCACGGTGCCCATGGCAACGGAGATACGCCATCCCAACCGGAACCATCGTTCGGCCGAGTTCTGACCGCCGTTCAGCCCACCGTTGGGATGCACGAGCGTGAGGACGTTGTCGAGCAGCTTGTTCGACTGCCAGTACAGCAGCGCCGTGCCGATGAAGAGCGACGTCAGGGTGAGTCGACCGTCGAGGGTGTCACTCAGGAGGGCGAACGGCACACGGGTGATGCCGAGGAACGGCCCGAAGTACATGTACTCCTTGCCGTCGCGGATGAACGCCTCGATGCCGAGCACGCCCGTCTCGAGCGCGAGCTTGCCGTCGAGGAACGCCCGCGCCTGGCCTTCGAAGTAGTTGGCGAACGTGCCGCCCGTGAACTGGGTGCGGAACGGGTTGAACGTCCACGCGGTGCCGACAGCGAAACAGACGAACGCCACGACGACGTCGATGATCCGGTCAGCGGGGGTCCGCGGATGTCGCCGATGTCGAGTTGATTCCGGCGCGTCGCCGTCGCCTGCACCGGGGGAGTGATCGTCCGGGAACTGTTCGTCGCGGTCGTCGACGGTGTCGGTGGTGGTGTCCGTCACGCCAGCCACTTGCGTTCGTTCACTCGTTCGCTCATTTGGGCCGACGGGAGAACTTCGCCATCACGCTGCGCACCGCGTCGTCGGACACGTGGAAATGCCGCTTGATGACGTCGTAGGCGGCCAACGCCTTCTTGTCGGCGAAGATCATGAACTTCTTGGCGCCGTCGTCGGGCCGTGGACGGTAGTCGGTGGCCTTGGCGAGCGGCTTGTCCTCGCGGGTGAAGTAGTAGAGCGCCAGCGACTGACGCGCCACGCCGTCGGGGGCCTGCAACGGATCGGGATGGCCGTGGTAGGAGTGCTCGTCGGTGGTGAAGAGCAAGATCCGGTTCCCGATGGGGGCGACCTTCGCTTCGCAGCGTCGCATGTCGCGATCCCACAGCTCGAGGTCGCCACCCCATGCGGGCTCCCACACCGGGTTCAAGTAGAGCAGCAGGTTGACCCGACGTCGCCACGATTGGATCGTGTGGTGCGCCGTGAAGTCGGAGTGCATGTTGAGGAAACCGCCGCGGTAGCAGCGGTGGACCCCGCCGCCATCGAGCGTGACGTCGGCGTGGAGGTCGTCGAACCCGGTGACGGCTTCGAGGAATCGACGGAACCGATCTCCGGCGAAGACGTCGCTCACGGCGCGCAGCGTCGGTCCCCAGCTCGCCGAGTCGGTGTTCGAGAACTTCCGCTCGTTGAAGTGGATGTAGCTGTTCCAGTCGTCGGCGTTCATCGCCTCGAGTTCGGCGTACACCTGATGGAGTACCTCGGCGGGCAGGACGTCGTCGAGCACGATGTGGGGAAACGGTGTCGCCGACCGGTACCGCTCGCGGAATTCCTCGACCCGGGCCTCGAGCGCAGCCAGGTTGACGTACGCGTCGGAACCGTCGACCATGCCCTCGTCTCGGCCCGCAACTGCCACCTGATCGGTCACCTGGTCCGCTACCTGGTCGGGCCGCTCGGCATCGACGTTCGTGTCGGGCTGGTTCATCGCGATCCGTTCATCGACGCGGCAGGGTAGCCGAGTCCGGTGCGGACCCGGCGGTCATCTCGCGACGCCCCTCCCAGAGCTAGCATTCGGCTTCGTGAACGACGACGCGATGGAACCGAGAATCGGCATCCTGGTGGTGGCCTACAATGCCGAGCAGCACTTGTCGAAGACCCTCGATCGGATCCCCGAGGACTTCTTCGATCGGGTTGCCGAGGTGTTCGTGTGCGACGACGCGAGCCAGGACGACACCTACGGCGTCGGCCTCGCGTACCAGGAGCGTTCCGGTCACCGCCCGATCAAGGTGATCAAGCATCCGGTCAACCTGGGCTACGGCGGCAACCAGAAGTACGGCTACCGATGGGCGATCGACGAGGGGCTCGACATCGTCGTCCTGTTGCATGCCGACGGCCAGTACGCGCCGGAATGTCTGCCCGAGATGGTCGCACCCATCGTGTCCGGCGAGGCTGATGCCGTTTTCGGCTCTCGGATGATGGAGTCCGGCGCCGCGATCGATGGTGGGATGCCGCGCTACAAATACGTCGGCAATCGGATCCTCAGCACCTGGCAGAACACCATGGCCGGCATCCGGCTGACCGAGTGGCACAGCGGCTACCGGGCCTATTCCGTTCGGGCCCTCGAGGCGCTGCCGTTCCACGAGAACTCCGACGGGTTCGACTTCGACACCGAGATCATCGTGCAGCTCATCGAATCCGGCGCCCGCATCGCCGAGATCCCGATCCCCACGTACTACGGCGACGAGATCTGCCACGTCAATGGCCTCGAGTACGCCTGGGACGTGTCGAAGCTCGTCGGCCGGTACCGGCTGCACAAGATGGGGTTCGGATCGGGCGAGTTGGCGTTCTCGTCGGAACCGTACGAGCTCAAGCCCGGCCCAGGGTCGTCCCACGGCCGACTGCTCAATTGGCTCGCCAATCGCGACGCGGCGAAGGTGCTCGACCTCGGGTGTGCCGACGGTGCGCTCGGCCAGCGGATCCGCACGCTCGGCCATCACGTCACCGGCGTCGATGTCGAACGCTTCGAGGGTGTCGAGGACCGGCTCGACGACTTCATCCAGGCGGATCTCGAGCACGGCATCCCCGACTCGGTGGGCAGCGGGTACGACATCGTGCTGTGCGCCGACGTGATCGAGCACGTCCGCGACCCCCGCCAGCTGCTCCACGATGCCGGCCGGCTCGTCGCAGCCGGCGGTTCGGTGATCGCCAGCGTTCCCAACTTCGGTCACTGGTATCCCCGCACGCGAACCGCACTCGGCCTGTTCGACTACGACCGCCGCGGCATCCTTGATTCCACCCACATCCGGTTCTTCACGCGTCGCAGCTTCGAGCACCTCATCGACGACGCCGGCCTCGTCGTCCTGCGTCGCGAGGCGACCGGACTGCCGTTCGACGTCGCCAAGCGGGGATCGGGTGACGACGACGAGAGCGCCAAGGTCGGCGTACTCGGCACGGTCGACAAGATGACGGTGAAGCTGCGCCCGCAGCTGTTCGGCTACCAGTTCCTGTACGAACTCAAGCCGCTCTGACGCGAGCGTGCCCGTCGACGTGCGCTACGGGATCACGCCGAACGCGGCGTAGAGCCCGGTGAGCGTGGCGAGCCCCGCTCCACACACCACCAGCGTGAAGTCCCATCCGGCGTACTCCCAGCTGGCGCGGTGGTGATCACGATCACCCGACGGCTCGGGCCACCACGCGGCGACGGCGATGAAGAACGGAAACGCCGTGAACAGGAAGCGCGGGCGGGCGGTCACCGTCTCGGGGACCAACATGAGGGCGACCACGACGGCGCAGAACGCCACGAGGGGCCAGGCCAGGCGGACACGCCAGGTGCAGAAGACCATGAAGGCCAACGCCAGCATCGTGAGAGCGGTCAGCGCGTCGGCTGGCGACGACAACGGGCTCGTGAAGAACCCGATAGTGTTGGTCACCGCTGTGGCTCCGAAGCTGGTGCCTTCCGACCACGCTTCGCGCTGCACCCGGAACCAGGCGCCCGACTCGCCGGCGGTGCGATCGACGTACCACTGGAAGAACACGAAGCCGACCGGCGCGAGTGCCACCGAGACCAACGACCACCACTGGCGACGCTGACGGATGGCGATGAAGCTTGCGACGGCGCACGCCGCCACGATCGCAACGCCGTTGGGTCGTGCTGCGGTTGCCAGTGCTGCAGCGACGCCGGCCAAGAGCCATCGCTCGTCGACTAGCAGGATCAGACAGGCGGCGGCGAGCACGATCAGCAAGGCCTCGGAGTACGCGAACGACAAGATGGCACTGCCCGGGAAGACTGCATAGAGGGTCATGGCCCGGGCCGCCACGCCGACGGAGTACAACCGTCGGGCGAGCAGACCGACGAGCACCACCGAGATCGCCCCGAGCACGAAGTTCACGGCAAGCGCAGCGATCGTGTCGCCTCCCGGCAGTACAGCGTCTGCCAGCCGGACGAGCCAGGGGTAGAGCGGAAAGAACGCTGCGCGGGCCTCGAGCTGTTCGTACGTGATGTTCGCCGGGATCGATTCTGGGTAGCCGCGCCGGACCAGCTCGAGGTACCAGCGACCGTCCCAGGCCGTCAGGACGCCGGTGATCAGCGAGCCGGCACCCGGCTCGGGCTCACCGTCGGCACGTGCATCGACGACCACCTGTGAGGCCCGCACCGCGGTTGCCGCGATCACGCAGAGCCGCGACACCAGGTAGGCGCCGAGGCCGACCGCGATCGCCCGTGTCCACGTTGCGCTGTCGTCGACGGCGGGTGGGGGCTCCGAATCCGATCCTGACTCCGAAACCGATTCCTGCTGCGTGGTCACGGAAGGCTCGGAAGCGGGGAGCGATTCCGGTTCGTCGGATCCGGCCGTGGCCGATCTGCCTGCGAGCATCGCAGCGAAGCTAGCAGCGTGACTACGGTGGACGATGGTCGCCTCGCACCAGGTTTCCGGTTCGTGAAACCGCTGGGATGATCGCGCTGCGAGCGTTGACCTTTTGTACAGTCACGCCTCATGGCCGTCCACATGCCCGACACCGTCGCCGAGGCGGTCGAGTGTCTCGCCGCCGCGCCCTCGGCGACGCTGCTTGCAGGCGGCACGGATCTGATGGTCGAGGTGAACGACGGTCACCGGCGGCCATCCGGGTCGGTCGTGGTCGTCAATCGCATCCCGGAACTCCGCTCGTGGCGCCACGATCCGATGGACGGATCCGTCACGATCGGCGCGGCGGTCAGCTATCGGGAGATGCTCGAGGGCCCCGTGGCATCCATGGTGCCCGCGCTGGCACAGGCGGCACGCACCGTCGGCTCGCCGCAGATCCGCAACGTCGGCACGCTCGGGGGCAATCTGGGAACCTGCTCTCCGGCCGGCGACGGCCTCCCGGTGCTCAGCGCGCTCGATGCCGTGATCGAACTGGCGTCGGTCGACGGCCGTCGCCGTGTGGCTGTCGGTGACTTCATGATCGGGGTCAAGCGCACTGCGCTCGCGCCGGGCGAGCTGATCGTGTCGGTCACGGTCCCTGTGGTCGACGGCTGGCAGGGCTATTCGAAGGTCGGGGTTCGCAACGCCATGGTGATCGCCGTCGCCAGCGTGTGCGTGGTGCTCGATCGGGCCGATTCGTCGGTCTGCGTGGCACTCGGATCGGTCGGGCCGACCATCCTGCGCTGCCCCGAGGCCGAGCAGGACCTTGCGTCGTCGCTCGACTGGGGGACCCTCGACGCGGCGCCTACCGATCTCGAACGCTTCGGCGCGCTGGTGTCGGCGGCGAGTCGACCGATCACCGATCATCGATCGAGCGCCGAGTACCGACGGCATGCGGTCGGGGTGCTCGCCCGGCGATTGGTGCGTCGCGCCTCGGCCGGAGGTGTGGCGGCGTGAGCAGCGCACCGAGCCACGACAGCGACCACTACGTGTTGCACGTGAACGGAGTCGAACGCGAGGTCAACGACTCGTGGCTGGGCGAGAGCCTGCTCGACGTGTTGCGCGATCGGCTCGGACTGCTCGGAGCCAAGGGCGCGTGCGAGCAGGGCGAATGCGGGTCGTGCAGCGTGATGGTCGACGACGTGCTGGTGTGCTCGTGCCTGGTGATGGCGGCGTCGGCCGTCGGCCAGCCGATCGTCACCATCGAAGGGGTCGCACCGTCCGGTTCGCCGAGCGACGTTCAGACAGCGTTCGTCGACGCCGGTGCCGTGCAGTGCGGTTTCTGCACCCCCGGGCTGATCATGGCCACCCAGGACCTGCTCGAGCGCATGCCGACGCCCACCGAGACCCAGATCCGCGAGGAACTGGCCGGGAACGTCTGTCGCTGTACCGGGTACGGGAGGATCATCGACGCCGTGCAGCGAGTGGCCCTGCAACGAGGTGATGCGTCGTGAGCGTGGTCGAGCAGGTCACCACACCGACCGAATCCGCCCGGCCCGGCACGATCGGCACGTCGCCGACCCGCCCCGACGGCATCGCCAAGGTGCAGGGCAGCTTCGAGTTCTCCTCCGACCTGTCCGCCGATGGCTGCCTGTGGGGCGCCACACTGCGTTCGCCGCATCCACACGCACGGATCGTCTCGATCGACGTGAGCGCCGCCTGGAAGATCGACGGTGTCGAGACTGTGATCACCGCAGCCGACGTGCCGGGGGTGATGGAGTACGGCCTGATCGCCCACGACCAACCGGTGTTCGCATCCGACGTGGTTCGCTACGTCGGCGAGCCGATCGCGGCGGTGGCCGCCGACCATCCCGAGACGTGCCGTCGGGCGCTCGAGGCGATCGTCGTCGACTACGAGGTGCTCCAGCCGCTGCTCGACCCCGAACGAGCGATCGATGGCAGTCATCCGCCGATCCATCCGGACGGCAACGTGATCAGGCATCAGCGCATCGTGTGCGGCGACCCGACTGCCACCGGCGACGTCGTCGTCGAAGGCATGTACACGATCGGCATGCAGGATCAGGCGTTCCTCGGCCTCGAGGCGGCGCTCGCCGTTCCGGATCCCGGCGGTCAGGGCGTCGAGCTGCACGTCGCTACACAGTGGCTCCACGAGGACCGTGCCCAGATCGCCGCCTGCTTGGACCTTCCGGTCGAGTCCGTCCGGCTGGTGCTGGGCGGGGTCGGCGGCGCATTCGGTGCCCGTGAGGACATCAGCCTGCAGGTGCACACCTGTCTGCTCGCCCTGCGGCTCGGGCGTCCCGTACGGATCGCCTACAGCCGCGCCGAGAGTTTCCTCGGTCACGTACACCGCCATCCAGCCACCATCTGGATGCGCCATCACGCCACCGCCGACGGTGAGATCGTGAAGATCGAGGCCCGCATGGTGATGGACGGCGGCGCCTACGCCTCGACGTCGTCGGCGGTGCTGATCAATGCCGTCACGCACACGCAGGGCCCGTACCGGTGCGGCAACGCCGTCGTCGATGGCTATGCCGTGCGCACGAACCACCTGCCGTGTGGTGCGATGCGGGGATTCGGCGTCGTGCAGGCCTGCTTCGCGCACGAATCGCAGATGGACAAACTCGGCGCTGCATGCGGCCTCGGTCCGGTCGACATCAGGCTGCGCAACGCCATGCGGACCGGCGATCGGCTGATCACCGGGCAGCCGGTGCTGAACGTCGCGCCCGTCGAGCGGTGCATCCGCGACACGGCGGCA
>JBGTIA010000348.1:0-3222 GCA_041745835.1 Ilumatobacteraceae bacterium
GATCGCCGGATGCGGGTGATGGCTGACCGCTCGCGACGCCCGGTCGGCCGGACGGAACGGTCAATGCGTCGGTCGCCGGTTCCTCCATGCTGGAGGACGCCGGTACCCGACCCGCTGCCGGTGCCGCATGGCCGGGCTGACCGGCGCGCTGCTTGCGGGGCGGACGGACCTCGCTCCACACGGCCCACAGCACACGCGCGAAGAAGAGGTACAGCAGGCCCAATAGGACCAGCTTCAAGATGTCGAGGACCGAGTCGGTCACCGTCCGGCCTCACGAGGTCTCATACCGCAAGTTCTTACCGCCGACGCCGATGATGTCGCCGTCGGCGAGCACCCGCTCGCCGGTGAGCAACACTCCGTTCAACAGGGTGCCGTTGGTGGAGCCGAGGTCGACGATCACCCAACCGTTGGAGACGGGACGCAGCTCGGCGTGGTGCCGGCTCACGTTGGCGTCGACCACGGTGATGGTCGATTCGCTCAGGCGGCCGATCACGGCCTTTTGGTCGCGCAGCGGGATCCGCTCGCCCGACGGCATGACGACCGACGCCACCATGCTGCCGCCCGGGCCCTGGCGGAGCTGCGACACGATCTCGAACCGGCCGGCGCGCATGTCTTGGTCAGCCGTCAGCGAGACGTTCACCGGACCCATGAAGTAGTAGCCCTCGTCTCGTGCGTACTCGCGGGCGGCCTCGACGAGCTCGGAGCGTAGGGCGTCCTCGATGTCGTTGAACCCGTCACGATCGCGGGGTGAGAGGTGGAACTCGAAGTCGTTCGGAACGATGCGGCGACCCTTCACGTCGACCGATCGCTGGTCGTCCATTTCGCGGATCAGACGACGGCCGAGTTCGATCGGCTTGATGGAGTTGCGGGCGCGACCTCTGAACACCCCCTCGACCATACGCTCCAGGCGCCGTTCCAGTGATTGCATGCCCATCGCTTGGCGTCGAAGGCTACTGCCGCCGGAGGGTTCGAACCGGTGCACGACGACGTGCTGTTCCCGCGGCACCAGCGGGTTGGTCGGCTCCCCGCGAGCAGCTAGCGTGCCACTCTCCACTCGGGCGAGTGGCGGAATGGCAGACGCGCTGGCTTCAGGTGCCAGTGAGGGAAACCTCGTGGGGGTTCAAGTCCCCCCTCGCCCACCACGAAACCCCTGCTCAGCAGGGGTTTCTTTCTGTGGAAATCCTCTCACTTCTACCGGGTTTCTACCCTTGCGCACGCAAGCAGTGTTGTGTCGTGGTTGGTTCGCTGGAAGCACAGCGAATTCGCCCCACCCGCTTCTTTGCGCTCGGCCCCTCCGCAGCACTTCGCGTAGCACCGGTTCGACCACTCTTGGTCGCCGAAGTGATGCAGTCTCGAAACACCGTTTGCGACCGCGTTATGCGACGCTCCTGACATGACCGATACGGCCGTTTCGCTGCCGGCTTGCGGAGTTCGCAAGCCCAATGTGTTTGCAGTCCTCGCCGCGATAGCGGCCGTGTTCTCGACGCTTGTGTTGGCTCCGGCGACGCCCGCGTCTGCGGCGACGTACACAATCGTCAATACCGGCGGCGTCGGCGTTCGACAGCGATACGAGCCAAGGATTGCGTCGGCGTACAACGGCGTGGCTCCCGAGGGTTCGTCCATCACCACGATCTGCCAAACCTGGGGAGACCCGGTGGGCACTTACAACAACAAGCTCTGGCTCAAGGTCACCCGGCCCGGCTACGCGTCGGCGTTCTTCATCGCCGACACTTACACCAACTCGCCACGAAAGGCATCCGACCCGGCGCTGCCTGGCATACCGATGTGTGGTACGTCCGGGTCGACCCCTGTGCCATCGAGCGGCCCGTATATCAACTCAGCAGCCGGCTATCGCTACTGCACGAACACTGCGCTGGCAGGCTGCAAGGTCCGCGGCACCATCGCACAGAACGCCGCGGCGACCATGCACTGCTGGATTGATCAATCCTCGGTCACCGAGCGCTACACGTCGGCGCGTTGGTTCTACGTGACAGCGGGCGGTGTACGCGGCTTCGTCCATTCGTCACGCGTGGAGCGTCAGGCCTCGGTGCCGAACTGCTCGACCCATACCGGCATCTCGGTCTCCCGGTGGGCTGCAGCTCAAGAGGGACAGACCGCAGCGCCAGCATTGGCCCGAACGATCGACGGCGGCACCTGGAACTGGTCCGGGTGGTGCTACGTATTCGCAGCCACCGCCTACAAAGCCACGGTTGCTTGGACTCCGATCACGGGCACAGGATCGGCCAAGAACGCAGCCATCTGGTATCGCGATCGCGGCCGACTGAACACTGACCTAACCCACTCGAAGATCAATATCGGCTCGATCATCTTCTGGACCTCCGGCACCTACGGACACGCGGCGATCTATCTCGGTCAAGGAATGGTCGCCAGCACACGCGGCGACGGAGTGACGGCCGGCCAAACCGCCCTTCCGATCGCGGTCACGGCAATGTCGACCTTCGGCACTCCGGCTGGCTGGGTTTCGCCGACAAACGCGAAACCGTGATGCTGCCGGACCGAGATAGTGAGCCAGCGAGAGAACTGACCGTGCGCCGCGAGAGCGGTCACGGTGCGTGCTACATCAGTAGCTGAGCAACCCGTTCGGCGGCTTCATCGTGGAGGGTCGGGCTTACGTGGCTGTATATCCCGAGCGTGATGGCGATCGTCGAGTGGCCGAGGCGCTCTTGCACGACTCGCGGGTGGATGCCTTGCTCGAGCGCTAACGTCGCCCACGTGTGGCGCAGACCGTGGAGCGTCAACCTCGGGAGTCCGTACTGGCTGACTCGCCGTACGAACTGAGCGCTGACGGCGTCGGGGCGGAGGCACGAACCGTCAGGGTGATGGAACGCGAGTCCCTCATCGGAGAAGTCGGGGCCGACGAGCAACCGCTCTTCGAGCATTGCCTTGCGGTGGTCGCGCAGCACGCCGACGGTCGCGTCGTCGAGCGCAATCGAGCGACGGCCGCGCGCCGTCTTCGGCTCGCCGATCGTCACCTTGCTGCTCGTCTGCGTGATCGTCTGGACGACGCTGAGCCGGCCCATGTCGAGGTCGACGTCCTTCCACCGGAGACCGATGGCCTCGCCGCGTCGCATGCCGGTTGTGGCAAGCAACACCCACAACGCGTGCAGACGGTCGCCCGCCTCCCGCGACCGCTTGAGGAACGTCCGCAGCGTCGCCGCATCCCATGCCTGAATGCCGTCGGACTTCTGGCCGCCGCGCGGC
>JBGTIA010000349.1:0-2098 GCA_041745835.1 Ilumatobacteraceae bacterium
AAGCCACTGCTCCGACCGCCGAGTCGGACCTGACCACGCCGACCGTGACCACCAGGGACGAGACCGCGCCCACCGACACCGGCCCGATCGTGCCATCACGCAGCGCCGCCGACGCTGCCCTCGCCGCGCCCGGCACAGCCGGCCTGATCGACGAAGCCATTCACCAGGCGCGCGTCGACGAGTACCTTGCCTTCGCGACCACCGCCGAGCACTCCTCGAACCCCTCGGGCATCAACGCCTACCTCGGGCAGGCCTGCCGCGACCCCGACTTCACGTGGCCGATCGAGAACGTCACCGTCGAGTCGCTGGCGGCCGTGTTCGCACAGATCGACGCGTGGGAGGACACCCGCGACTTCCGGTTCATGGACCTGCACTGGATGCTGGCCCTCGGCCAGGGCGACACACCGATGACCCAGCTGTCGCCCGACGTGATCGCTGCGATCGACGAGCGGATGCTCGCCAACCGGTACCGCTATGACGATCCGCTGCCCGCCGACCGCATCGACAACCTGTGGTTCTGGTCGGAGAACCATCGCATCATCAACCTCGCCATCGAGTACCTCGCCGGGCAGCGATACCCCGACGAGACGTTCGCCGTCACCGAACTGAGCGGCGCCGAGCACCTCGAGCGGGCCAAGCCCGACATCCTCGACTGGATCATCGAGCGCGCCGACCTCGGCTTCTTCGAATGGCACTCGAACGTCTACATGCTCAAGAACATCACGCCGCTGCACATGCTCGCCGAGCTCGCCGACGACCCCGAGATCGTGGTGGCCGCAGCGATGGCGCTCGACCTGTGCCTCGTCGACATGGCCGCGCACAACCAGGCGGGCACCTACACCGCACCGCGGGGACGCACGTACAAGAAGGACAAGATGTCGTCGCTCGACGAGGACACCTTCAATGTCGCCAAGTTCGTGTTCGACGACACGACCGCCGCGTACCAGTCGACGAGCGACACCGGCGTCACCTACTTCTGCTCGGGCACGCGCTACCGGCCGCCGCAGCTGGTGGTCGACATCGCCACCGACCCCGAACCGAGCGTGGTGCGCGAACGCCACGGCGTGTTCTTCGACGGGTCCGCGCCGCTGGAGGACAACCCGGAGGCGCCGTACGGCAGGGACTTCGACGACCCCGCGAACATCCCGTTCTGGTGGAGCCTCGGCGCGCTCGGCATGTGGCCGCTCGCCCAGGTGAGCGTCGACGTCGCCAACGAGTTCCGCCTGTGGGATACCCCGCTGTTCGCCGACATCGCGCTGCTCGCCTCGCTCAACGACTTCGACGCCGAACGCATCCGGGTGTGGGAGCAGGAGCGCGCCGCCGTGATCAACTTCGGGTTCCTGTCGGAGGCAAACACCTACGCGTACCGCGAGCCGAAGGTGTCGCTGGCGTCGGTGCTCGACCATCGCTTCGGCGAGATGCGCGACCAGGGCCACGCCTGGCAGGCGGCCATCGACGAGAATGCGATGGTGTTCACCACGCATCCGGTGACCGACGCGGCGGAGTCGACCGTGTGGGCCGACGACAGCGAGCCCGGCTACTGGACCGGCGACGCGTCGATGCCACGGTCGGCGCAGCATCGGGCGACTTCGGTGCACATCTATCAGCCGAAGTGGGACGAGTCGACCGATCCGCTCGTGTGGGGCGTGTTCGGGTACCGGCCGTTCACGCACGCATACGTGCCCCAGGACCACTTCGACGAAGTGCGTCAGGTGGGCAACTGGACGATCGTTGCGAAGAGCGGCGGCTACATCGCGCTGTGGTCGTGGCGGACGCCGACGTGGCGCGAGTACGACCCGGCGGTGATGGCGACCAGGGGGATGATCAAGCCGTTCGATCTGGTCGCCGAGGGCGGTCCGGACAACGTGTGGATCGTGGAGGTTGGCAGCGACGACGGCGGCTCGCTCGACGACTTCGTCAACTCGGTGACCGCGATCGAACCGTCGGTGGTGCGCGACGACCGCGGCTTCACGGTGTCGTGGACGTCGCCGTCGTCGGGGATCGTCGACTACTCGAGCACCGGTGTGTTCCTGGTGGAGGGCGTCGAGTCGCCGACGAGCGACCATCCCCGCCACGAGTCGCCGTGGGGCGGCGTCGA
>JBGTIA010000350.1:0-8347 GCA_041745835.1 Ilumatobacteraceae bacterium
AGCGCTCGGGCGCACGAGCCAGGAGCCAGCCGGGCAAGCGGGTGGGTCGCCCTGCGGTGGTGACGCAGCCATGGACGGTGACGCCGGTGGCGCGAGGACGGGCAACGCCGGCGTCGTCGTCGACGGTGATCAGGTACGCCATCTGGAAGGTGGCTCGGGTGACGTCGGCGAGGCGGAGATGCACGGTCATCTCGTCGTCGAACTCGAGCGGCTGGCGGTACCGCACGAACGATTCGAGTACCGGCGACTCGAGCCCGGCGTTGCGCCACTCCGTGAACGGATGACCGATGGCGCGCAGATATTCGACCCTCGTCTCCTCGAAGTAGGCGAGGTAGTTGCTGTGGTGCACGATGCCCATCGCGTCTGTCTCGACGAACCGGACGCGAATCCGGTGCGTGAACTCGTAGTCGTCGGGTGCGGTGGACGGATCGACGGACAGGCGCACGCAGCGACCATACAAGTGGCGCTGTTCGAGTGGCACCCTGCAAGTGGCGCTGTACGAGTGGCGGTCCGCACGTGGCGGTCGACACGTGCGGTTCGAGTCGGACCTAAAGTCGAGGCCGTGACGCCGGCAGTCGTGACACTCGAGCAGGCGGGGATCGCACACACGGTCTGGGAGTACGCACGCGGCGACGACCTCCACGACTTCGGTAGCGAGGCTGCCGATGCGCTCGGGCTCGACCACGATCAGGTCTTCAAGACCCTCGTCGTCGTCGCCGACGACGAGTTGGTCGTCGCCGTCGTCCCGGTGAGCTGCCAACTCTCGATGAAGCGTGTGGCGTCCGCCGTGGGTGCCAAGCGCGCAGCGATGTGCGACCCGACGGTCGCGGAGCGTTCGTCGGGGTACATCGTCGGTGGCATCAGTCCGATCGGCCAGCGCAAACGGCTCCGCACCGTGATCGACGAGTCGGCCGAACTGTTCGACACCGTCTACGTCAGTGGGGGCAAACGGGGCATGGACATCGGCCTCGCGCCGTCCGACCTGGTCGCGGTGCTCGATGCCGTCATCGCACCGATCACTGCGTGAAACCCGTCGGAGAGCGTGGGGGCGGTGCGGTCAGTGAGCGGGGTGACGCATCAGCGCCTCGATGCGGGCGACGCGTGTCCTCGCCGGCGGATGGGACGCTGCCAATCGTGCCCGCCAACCGATCGGCCGCCGACCCGTGCCGTGGGCCAGGAGTTCGCGCAATGCACTCGCCAACTCGGTCCCGAAGCCCATGCGCACCGCGCGACGGTCGGCCTCGAACTCCGAGGAGTGACCCACGAGGTTCGCCAACGCGTCGCTGCCACGGAGTGCTGCGGTGAAGATCCACGACAGCGCATGCATGGCGACCGCGACCACGGAACCGATCGTTGCGACAGCCGGCGACTTCTGTCCGAAGCTTCCGGCGGCTGCGTGACCGACGTTCTCGAGGAAGAACCCCACGCGTGCCAGCAAGACGACCGGAGTCGACAGCCAGTGCCCGATCGTGATCGCCACGGTGTGCAGACCGAGGTGATGGCTCAGCTCGTGCGCGAGGACCCCGCGCAACTGTGCCTGGCTGAGGTTGTGCACCGCAAAGCTCGTCACGAGCACGAGATGACCACCACAGGCGAACGCATTGAGCTCGTCGGTCGGCAGGACGCGCACCACGTAGCGGTTTGTCGGCAGCCCGTTGGCCTGGGCGATCTGCGACCAGAGCGGTTCGATGATCTCGGCTTCGTCCACCGTCGGCCGACGCCCGCGGAGCAACGGGGTGAGCACGAGGACCTGGATCGGTCGGACGAACAGCAGCAGCCCGGCGACGACGAAACCGGCGACCAACCATTCGTATCGGACGCCGGTGAGCCATCCGATCGGGAGCCAGACGACGAAGAGGGCGAGCAGCGAGAAGGGCAGGATCGCGACCACGGGCATGAACGCCCAGATGGCCCCTCGTTCGACGCTCCGGGCGCCATGACGTGCTCGCATCGCGGTGGTCACGATACGCACCGTGGTCGACCGTTCGTGGCGCTCTGGACTTGTTCAAGATCCGGTCGGACTCTCGCACGGGACCATCGACCGCTGTACGTTCGGAGGACGCCGCACGACTGGGGTCGAGCGGTGGGCGAACGAGGAGAACGGTGCAGGAGCCAGTAACAACCGCGCACGAGCGTGACCACCAACGTGTGCGTTCGTTGCTCGACGAGGCTGCGCGCTGCCGGAGCGCCGATCCCGAACGATCGCGAGAGCTTGCACTCGCCGCCCGAGTACTCGCCCGGACGCACTCGCGCGCGGATCTGGAGGCCGAGGCGTTGTACCACCTGGCGTCGATCGCCCACCAGCGGGGTCGTTCGGAGTACGCCTTCGCGCTCGCCACCGAGGCGGTCGAGTTGGCCCAGGACAACGAGGTCAGCCTCACGCTGGCATGGTCGCTGCACCTGCTCGGAGTCGTCCACTACCAGGCGAGCAACTACCCCGACGCGCTCGGCCACTGCCTGCGGGCGCTGCAGGTGTACCGGGCCACCGACCACGGCGTCGACGAGGGCCGGATCCTTCACACCGTGGCTGCGATCTACCAGTCGATGGCCGACTACGACCGCGCGGTCGCCACGTACGAGACGGCGCTTGCCGTCAACGAGCCGCTGGCCCGCGCCGACGTCGATGCAATGGTGCTCGGGAACCTGGCTCGGATTCGTGGTCGTCGCGGTGAGTACGCCGAGGCGATCGCACTCGGCCGCCGTGCTGCGTCGATCGCCCAGAGTGATGCGCCTCACCTCGTGGGCAGCCTGTTGGCCGATCTCGCAGAGGCGCACGTGGGACTGGGCGAGCTCGCTGCAGCCGACGCCTGCTTCGAAGAAGCGCGCGCGGGGTGGGCTGCGCGCTCCCGCTCGGGCGAGGAACTGCCCGCTGCCGAGAGGCTCGGGGTCATGGTGTCGGAGGGTCGCGTGGCGCTGCGCACCGGTCGGGTCGACGAGGCGATCGCTGCGCTGCTCGCTGCGCTCGACCTCGCCGATCGGACCGATCACCGAGAACTCGAACTCGAACTCCATGATCTCCTGGCCGAGGCATGCAAGCAGGCGGGACGGCTGTCGGAGGCGCTCGAGCATCGCGAACGTCACTTCGCGCTCTACCGCGAGATCTTCGGTGACGCCGCAGACCTCCGGATGCGCACAGTGCAGGTCGCCCACGACAACGAGAACGCTCGGCGCCTCGGTCAGATCACGCGTCTCACGACATCTGGCCTGGTCGCCGAGTTCGCGGCCGAACACGTCGACGTCGACGCATATCACCTCGAGGCCTACGAGCGCCTGGCCGCACTGGCAGAGCTCCGCGGTGGGAACACGACCAGGCACACCAGCGGCGTCGGTGATCTCGCTGCCGAGATCGGCCACGCGATCGGCCAACGACCCGAGTGGTGTGAACGACTTCGTCTGGCGGCTCGGCTGCACGACATCGGCAAGGTGGCGATCAACGATCGGTTGCTGCTGAAGCCAGGGCCGCTCACGGTCGAGGAGTTCGACGAGATCAAGCAGCACACCGTGCTCGGCCGTCGCCTGCTGTCGGGCGTCTCGA
The DNA here is from genome assembly GCA_041745835.1 of Ilumatobacteraceae bacterium. Lineage (GTDB taxonomy): Bacteria > Actinomycetota > Acidimicrobiia > Acidimicrobiales > Ilumatobacteraceae > Sva-07. Next base: position 3,536 of record JBGTIA010000350.1, read on the forward strand.
CGGAGCTCTTCGCACTGGCCGCTGAAGCCGCGTGGTCGCACCACGAGTGGTGGGACGGTTCCGGCTATCCGAACGGTCTCGCACGTACCTCGATTCCGTTGTCGGGTCGGATCGTGGCGATCGCCGACGTGTTCGACTCGCTGGTGACGCGCCGTGTGTACAAGCGCGAGTGGACCCGTGACGAGGCAGAGCGCTTCGTGGTGTCCGGCTCGGGTTCGCAGTTCGATCCCGGGCTCGTCGACGCCTTCGTCGAGGTGCTCGTGGGCCGCTATCCCGACGTCGCCGCCGCCCACTGAACCTGCCCGGGCGATGAGCGAACCGCCCAAATGGCGTCACTTGGCTCATCGCTGAACATGAACGTGCTCGGGCGATGAGCGAACCGCCCGAATCCGGTCCTTTCGATCATCGCTCCGCGTGGGCGGGAGTGTTCGCCGCCGTCAGCGCAGTGCGTTGATCACCCAACGCCGTACGAAGCGGGCCAGGTCGTCGACGGTGATGTCGTCGCCCAGACGGCCGTTGCGGTACGAGTTCGAGAAGGACGACACCGCGCCGAGCACTCCGACCGCGATCAGGTCGGAGGGGGCGTCGGCGATCGTCCCGGAGCGTTGGCCGTCCTCGACGATCCGTCGAACGTCGTCGAGGTAGACGCCAGCGCCTTCCGCGAGCACGTCGGCGACCTCGGGGTCGCTGCGTTCGACGTCGAGCAGCGCGAAGTACGCAGCATGGTCGGCCATGAACCGCACGCTTGCCTCGGCGCCGTCGGCGATGCGAGTCACCGCATCGGCCGTCGGGTCCATCGCTGTGCCCTGGGCGCGCCGCAGACGCAGGCGCATCGTGCGCACCAGTTCGGCGAACAGCGCACCCTTCGTCGGGAAGTACCAGTAGAAGAGGCCCTTGGCCACGCCGGCGGCCGTACAGATGTCGGCGATGCGGGTCGCCGAGTAGCCGCGATCGGCGAAGAGTTCGCCCGCAGCGTCGAGGAGTTGCCGCTTGCGTTCGAGCCCGTGCTCGGTGTGCTGGCGTTCATCCGCAGTGTCGAGACGTTCGGTGTCGGCACTGCTCACGTCGACAGTCCAACCGATACTTGACCCGTCGGTCAAGACGGCGCAGACCGGATCCCCACCTGATCCCGATCCGACCCACGCCCCAGATCCGGTGTCGAGTTGCGCTGACCGCCATGACCCGCCGAAGGAACGGGTGATTTCCGTGTGATCGTCCGGTGTGGTCGGCGGCCTACCCTGGTCGCCGATGTCCCGCACCCGTGACGAGCGCATTGCCATGCGCACCCGCAACGACAAGTGGCAGAACGTGCCGTTGCGCATCGAGATGTCCGAGTGCATCAACTGCGATGCATGCCTGCGGCACTGCCCGCCGCACTTCGGGGCGATCTTCAACCACGGCGCTGACGTGATCATCGTGCCCGAGCTGTGCAGCGGTTGCGACAAGTGCCTGCCCGCCTGCCCGGTCGACTGCATCTATCCCGATCCGCAGTGGCAGTCCACCACAGTGCCCGACGACTGGTGGGACGAACCGAACGGGCCCGACGACCCGTACCGGTAGCTTTCTGGCATGAGTACGCCAGCCGTCCTGCCAGAAGCCGAGCCGCTCTCGCACGAGGGGTCGGGCAGCACCGGCGTGCTCGTGATCCACGGGTTCACCGGAAACCCATCGTCGATGCGCGGGATCGCCGAAGCGATGGTGGCGCTCGGTCACCACGTCGAGATGCCACGACTGCCGGGCCACGGCACCACGGTGGAGGAGATGGTGACCACCGACTGGGCCGACTGGACCGGAGAGGTCCGCGCCGCACACGGCCGACTCGCCGATCGTGCCGATCACATCGTCGTGGTCGGCTTGAGCATGGGCGGTTCGCTGACGCTGTGGTCGGGCTTCGAACTCCCCAAGGTGGTCGGGCTCGTGTGCATCAATCCGGCGACGACACCACAGGCCCCCGACGTGCTCGACATGATGCAGGAGATGGTCGACGACGGCACCGAGGTCGCACCGGCCATCGGCGGCGACATCGCGGACCCCGACGCGCAGGAGAGCTCCTACGACGGCACTCCGCTGCGACCGCTGCTGTCGTTCATGCGCGAGGGGCTGATGCCGATGACCGATCGCTACGGCGAGTTGACGGTGCCCCTGCTGCTGATCACATCTCGCCAGGACCACGTGGTCGACCCGGTGAACAGCGAACACCTCGCCGCGACCCATGGCGGCGACGTCGAACACGTGTGGCTGGAGCGCAGCTATCACGTGGCCACCCAGGACTACGACCGCGCCGACATCGAGCGGATGACGGGCGAGTTCGTCTCCCGCGTGACCGCGCGCTGAACGCGCGACAATGCTCGCCTCGATGCTCGCTTCCATTCCGAGTCCGTCGTTCAATTCGATCGACATCGGACCGCTCAGCCTGAACCTCTACGGCTTGATGATCGCGCTCGGCGTGGTTGCGGCCGTGTGGCTGTTCGGGCGACGGCTCGAAGAGCGTCAGGTCGGCACCAAGGATGACGCCAGCTCGATCGCGATCTGGGCGGTCCTCGCCGGAGTCATCGGCGCACGGCTGTATCACGTCGCCACCGACTGGGACCTCTTCGCCGACGATCTCGGGCGCATCCCACAGATCTGGACGGGCGGCCTGGGAATTCCGGGCGGCCTCCTCTTCGGCGTTCCTGTCGGGTTGTACATGGCGAAGCGGCGGGGCATTCCGCTCGGGGTCGCCGCCACGTGTGCCGCTCCTGCGATCCCGCTCGCCCAGGCGATCGGACGGTGGGGCAACTATTTCAACCAGGAGCTGTACGGCCGTCCCACCGACCTGCCGTGGGCGCTCGAGATCGACGAGCAACACCTCGACACTGCGCTGTACACCGTCGGCACCACGTTCCACCCGACGTTCCTCTACGAGTCGTTGTGGAGCCTCGGTCTGTGTCTGCTGCTGCTCTGGATCGACAAGCGGCTCCGCCCGGCGCCGGGCCAACTCTTCGTGATGTACGTGATCGGATACGGCATCGGGCGGTTCTGGGTCGAGGGTCTTCGCATCGACCGCGCCGACGAACTCGCCGGGTTGCGGTGGAACCAGTGGGTGTCGGTGATGGCCGTCGTCGGCGGCGGCCTGTTGCTCGCCTGGATGCGCCGCCACCCCAGCGCGGAGCTGGCGACGCCGACGCCGGCTGATGAGGCGTCCGATGAACCGGTCGACCGGCCGACCGACGAAACGGCTGACGGGTGGCCCGACAACCCAGCGGATGCGTCGCCCGAGGCGGCTGACGATTCGACCGAGTCGACCGACGAGCCGTCGGTGGAGGCCGAGCGCTCAGGTGGGGAGCCGAGCGCCTGACTTCGTGTCGAACAGGTGGACCTTGTCCTGACGGGGGACCAGGCTCACCTTGTCGCCGCGCTCCAGTGGGCTGAGTCCGTCGGTCCGGCCCACGATCTCCTTGGCCGTGCCGTCGGCGATGCAGTACAGGAACGCCTCCGAGCCGAGCTCCTCGACGAACTGGACCGTGGCATTCAGGCCGCCATCGGGGTGGATGTCGAGGTCGTTCGGTCGCACGCCGATCGTCACGGCGGCGGAGGTGAGGGCCTCGAGCTGATCGGGTGTCAGCGGGACGCGCAGCGAACCGTAGGTCGCCTCGGCGCCCGATGTGGTCGCCGGCAACAGGTTCATGGCGGGCGATCCGATGAACCCCGCGACGAACTCGTTCACCGGGTGCGTGAACAACTCGCGCGGTGACGCGCACTGGTGCAGCACACCGTCGTTCATCACTGCCACGCGATCGCCCATCGTCATCGCCTCGGTCTGGTCGTGGGTGACGTAGACCGTCGTGACACCGAGTTCGCGCTGCAACGCAGCGATCTGCGTGCGCGTCTGCACGCGCAGCTTCGCGTCCAGGTTCGACAGCGGTTCGTCCATGAGGAAGACCTGCGGTTCGCGCACGATTGCACGTCCCATCGCGACCCGCTGGCGTTGACCACCCGAGAGCTTGGCGGGCTTCCGGTCGAGGAGTTCCTGGAGATCGAGGATCCGTGCGGCCTGCTCGACCCGGGCACGGCGCTCCTTCTTCTTCACCTTCTTGACCTTCAAGTGGAACCCGATGTTGTCCTCCACTGTCATGTGCGGATACAGCGCATACGACTGGAAGACCATCGCGATGTCGCGGTCCTTGGGTGCGACGGCGGTGACGTCACGGTCGCCGATGAAGATGTGGCCGTCATCGACCGGTTCGAGGCCGGCGAGCATCCGCAACGTCGTCGACTTGCCGCAGCCGGACGGGCCGACCAACACGAGGAACTCGCCGTCGCCGATCTCGAGGTCGAGGGCGTCGACGGCCGGTTCGTCGGTTCCCGGATAGGTCCGGCTGGCGTGCTGGAACGTGACGGTGGCCAATGGTGCTCCTGCGGTCGTGAGGGACGTCGACGTTGGTCTCGTGCTGCTCCCATCATGGCCGCTGCGCTCCCCACCGGGCGTCTCTTGCGGCGGGAAGCGGGCCGGCGCGTTGCGATGAGCGAAGCGCCCGTATGCGGTCGGTTGGCTCATCGCAGTGGGGTCCCGTCGAGGCGGATCTGCTCTGGCTCGCCATGTGAGACTGCGGCGGTGTCACAGCTGGTCCACCTCCGCGGCGCAACCTTCGACCTCGTCGGCGACGTCGACTCCTCGGCGCCGACTGTCGTGCACTGGGGCCGACCGCTGGGCCCCGGTACCGACCTCGACTCATTCGACGCAGCCCTCGTGCGCCCAGCGGTGGCGGGCGCGCTTGCGACGGTCGCCCCGGTCAGCATCGTGCCGCTCCATGCCGACGGTTTCGTCGGGCG
>JBGTIA010000351.1:0-3378 GCA_041745835.1 Ilumatobacteraceae bacterium
TCAGTTGCGCCGCACCGATCGACGAGCCAGCGGGCGCCGTGTCGCCAGCGGCGCTGCCCGCCTGGTCGGGATTTCCGTTGCGTCGACACTTCGAGGACCTCACGGGACTCCCGGTGGTGCTCGACACGCTCGCCGGCGCCATTGCCGAGGGCGAGTTGCGTTTCGGCGAGACCCTGACGACCTCGAGCTTCCTCACGCTCGTGCTCGACCGCACGATCGAATCGGCGTGCATGATCGACGGCGTACGCCTTCGCGGGGCCCACGGCAATGCGGGCTCGCTCGCGCATCTCACCGTCGATCCCGGTGGGCAGACCTGCGTGTGCGGTGCCGACGGCTGCCTTGCTGCATTCGCATCCGCGTCGGCGCTCGAGGCCGAGATGAATCGTCCGTTGCGACGTGCGACCCCGTCGATCATCGAACGCACCGGGCTCATGGTCGGCCGTGCGATTGCGTCGTCCGCAGCGGCGTTCGACGTGTCGACGTTCGTCCTGTCGGGTGTGGTCGTCGACACCTTCGGCGACGCGATGGTGGACACGGCCCGACGCGAGGTGGCTGCCCGCCTCCGGCTGCCCCATCTCGCCGGGTTGCAGGTGGTGGAAACCTCCGGGTTCGTGCAACCGCTGGCGGGAGTGGCGGCGCTCGTCGGCGCCAGTGGCCCGCGCTGAGCCCGGCGAGTAGCCTCGGGGCATGGACCCCACCTACTCCCCAGAAGCCGAGGCGTACCGCGAGAAGGTGCAGGCGTTCCTCGCCGAGAAGCTTCCGTCGCACTGGGCCGGGCTCGGTGCACTCGAGGGTGACGACATCGTGGAGTTCGGAACGGAGTGGCGCAAGACCCTGTACGAGGCGAACTATCTCGCCCCTGGCTGGCCCGTCGAGTACGGCGGCGCCGGTCTCACGGCGACCGAACAGGTGATCCTCGCCGAGGAGTTCGCTCGTGCCGGGGTGCCCACGGGTGGGCCGAACGACGTGTTCGGTATCCAGATGCTGGGAAACACGCTGCTGATGTGGGGCTCCGACGAACAGAAGCAGCACTACCTGCCCCGGATTCTCTCGGGCGCCGACACCTGGTGCCAGGGATATTCCGAGCCGAACGCAGGCTCCGACCTCGGCAATGTCGGTCTGAAGGCGGAACTCGACGGTGACGAATGGGTGCTGAACGGCCAGAAGATCTGGACGTCGGCGGGTCATCTCGCCGATCACATCTTCACCCTGGCACGAACCGATCCCGACTCTCCCAAGCACAAGGGCATCTCGTTCCTGCTGGTGCCGATGGACCAGCCCGGCATCGAGGTCCGTCCGATCAAGATGATCTCCGGCGAGAGTGAGTTCAACGAGGTCTTCTACACCGATGCGCGCTGTCCGAAGGGCGACGTCGTCGGCGGCGTCAACAACGGGTGGGCCGTGGCGATGTCGCTGCTCGGGTTCGAGCGTGGCGAGGCTGCGGCGACCGGCCCGATCCGCTACCAGACCGAACTCGATCGGTTGATCGAGATGGCCCGTGCACGCGGGCTCACGAACGACCCGATCATCCGCCAGCGTCTGGCGTGGTGCCACTCGAAGGTTCAGATCATGCGGTTCCTCGGCCAACGCACGCTCACGCAGTTCCTCGCCGGGCACCATCCTGGGCCCGACGGCGCGATCTCGAAGCTCTACTGGAGCGAGTACCACACCGTCGTCACCGAGCTGGCCGTCGACATCCTCGGCGCCGACGCGCTCCACATCGAGGGACGCCCACCGTCATCGTCGTTCCAGACCGACGACCCCGGTGCTGCGAACACGTCGGGTTCGTGGGTGAACACGTTCCTCAACGCTCGCGCCGGCACGATCTACGCCGGCTCGTCGCAGATCCAGCGCAACATCATCGGCGAGATGATCCTGCAGCTCCCCAAAGAACCCAAGCCGGAACCCAAGCCGGCGTGACCGGCGTCGGTTTCGTCGGGGTCGCCAGCGTCGTCGTGCGCCATCCGTCGATGTGGGTCACGGCGATCCGGCAAGGACGCCGACTGGTGCCGTCGAGATGGTGGACGCGATCGCCGTATCTTCCGGTGCCCTCCTGCGCGTATCTCGAGTTCCGTCTCGTGACGCAATACGGTGACATCTCGCATCGCCCCGAGCCGGAAGATGTGCTGAACTACCTGCGATGGTGCCGCGACTGGCAGCGGCTCGACGCCTGAGACGCGAACGAGCGAGGGGTGCGTCGTGTTGAGCGCGCTCGTCCTCAACGCCACGTTCGAACCGTTGAGCATCGTGTCGAGCGAGCGGGCCACCTGTCTCGTGATCTCCGAGAAGGCTGACGTGCTCGAAGACGACGGCCGCGTCATCCACTCCGAACGGCTCAGCCTGCCATGCCCGTCCGTGATTCGCCTGCGGTACATGGTGAAGGTGCCCTACGTACGCCGAGCTGCGTTGTCGCGGCGCGCGATCTTCGCCCGCGACGACTACCGCTGCCAGTACTGCGGCGAACGGGCCGACTCGATCGACCACGTCGTCCCGCGGTCCAAGGGCGGTCCTCATTCCTGGGAGAACGTGGCCGCCGCGTGTCGGCCGTGCAATCTCGGGAAGCGTGATCGCACTCCCGACGAGGCCGGGATGCGCCTCGCCCGGCCGTGCCATGCCCCGCGAGCGACCGCATGGGTCGTGGTGTCGGTGAGCGGGGTTCCCGACACCTGGCGCCCGTACCTTCCGCTCGCTTCGTGAGGTCCGACCCGCCGTATCGGCTCGTCCGATCGCGGTCGAGCGCCGCCGACTTCCACGCTCGCCTGGTGCCGGAGCCGGCCCGTCGGGAGATCTGGCAGCACGATGTGGACTCACCGGCGCTCGTGCTCGGCTCGACGCAGGACCGGTCGGTCGTCGATGTCGACGCCTGTCGTCTGGCGGGCGTCGAGATCGTACGCCGACGCAGCGGCGGGGGAGCGGTGCTGCTGGTCCCCGGCGAGGTGACCTGGATCGACGTGGTCGTTCCGGCCGGATCTGCGGGCTGGTCAGACGACGTGCACGGGCCGATGGTGTGGCTCGGTCGTCACCTCGCCGAGGCGATCACCTCGTCGACGGGCGCGCACGACGTCGTCGCGCACGACGGCGCGATGCGGACCACGTCGTGGTCGACGCTGGTCTGCTTCGACGGCGTCGGTGCCGGCGAGGTGCTGGTGGGTGGGCACAAGCTGGTCGGGATCAGCCAACGCCGGACCCGTCATGCCGCCCGCCTCCAGTGCTGCTGGTACTCGACTCACGAGCCGGCGCGCCTCGTCGAACTGTTGGCGCCCACGCTGCGTCCGACGCTCGACGATCTGGCGCCGGTGGCGACGGTTCCCGCCGCTGCGACCGACCCCATCGTCGCTGCGCTCGTCGCTCTGCTCGCCTGAGCGAGCGCCGCACGCT
>JBGTIA010000352.1:0-2728 GCA_041745835.1 Ilumatobacteraceae bacterium
GCGGGCTGGCGGATCGAACCACCGGTGTCGGAGCCCAGGCTGACTGCTGCGAACCCGGCGGCCACTGCGGCGGCCGATCCACCGCTGGAACCACCGGGGACGCGACTCGTGTCGTGCGGGTTGCGAGTGGCGCCGAACGCCGAATTCTCCGTGCTCGACCCCATGGCGAACTCGTCGAGGTTCGTCTTGCCGATCACGATCGCTCCGGCGTCGTGGAGTTTGGTGACCACGGTTGCGTCGTACGGCGGGCGCCAACCGTCGAGGATCTTCGACGAGCAGGTCGTCGGGATCCCGTGCGTGCACATGTTGTCCTTGAGCGCGATCGGCACGCCGGCGAGCGGCCCCGGATCGCGACCGACCGCAACGGCGTCATCGATTTCGGCGGCGCGGGCGCGAGCCTCGTCGGCGAGCACGAGGTTGAACGCGTGGATGTCGCCTTCACGAGCGCCGATCGCGGCGAGGTGCCGCTCCAACACCTCGGCTGCGCTGGTCACGTTGTTGCGGACGTTCCAGGCGATGTCGACCGCGCCGGTCGGGAGCACGTCGCTCACGATCAGTCCTCCAGCCCGACGATCGGCGGAACGCGGAAGCGCCCGTCCTCGGCGGCGGGCGCCGCAGCAAGCACCTCGTCGCGGTCGAGGCAGTCCATCTCGAGGTCCTCGCGCATCACGTTCGCGATCGGGGTCGGATGCGTCATCGGCTCGACGCCGTCGAGGTCGAGTGCGTCGATGTCGGCGAAATGGTCGAGCATGTCGCTCAGCTGATGGGTCGCTTGCTGGAGTTCGTCGTCGCTCAGCGACAGCCGAGCGAGCTTGGCCACCTTCGCGACAGCCTCTGGAGTGATGCGGTCGGACACGACCGCCAACGCTACCGGCCCACCCTCTTCCCGATTCCTCCCGAAAAATGCGCGGATCTGCCCGCTGAGCGGGCGGATCCGCGCAGAATTCGGGGGTTGTGGAGGTTCAGGACGCGACGGGTGGGCCGGTGTAGCGGCTCGAGGGGCGGATGAGTTTGCCGACGGCGGCCTGTTCGACGATGTGGGCGCACCAGCCGACGGTGCGGCTGACGGCGAAGGTCGGGGTGAACATCGAGCGAGGGAGCCCGGCGGTCTCCATCACGACACCGGCGTAGAATTCGACGTTGCTCGGCAGCGGACGGCCGGGCTTGAGCTCGGCGAGCGTGACGAGGATCTCTGCCTCGACGGCAGTCGCCAACTCGACCAGGTCACCACCGAGGCGCTCGGCAACCTCCCGGAGCAGCGCCGAGCGCGGATCGGGCGCTCGATACACCGCGTGGCCGAAGCCCATGATTCGCCGACCAGCGGCGACCTCGCCGCGCACCCAATCCGGGGCGGCCTCGACCGAACCGATCTCGTCGAGTGCATCGAGCGCACGACTCGGTGCTCCACCGTGCAGCGGGCCGGCCAATGCTCCGAGTGCGGCGCACACCGCGTCTGCCGGGTCCGCTCCTGTCGACGCCACCACGCGAGCGGTGAAGGTCGACGCATTGAAGCCGTGGTCGATCGTGAGGATCATGTACTGCTCGACCGCTCGGGCGGCGACGGGCGTGGGCACGACACCGGTCGTCTGGTGCAGGTACGAGGCAGCGTGGCCGAGCGTCGGATCGGGTTCGACGACCGCGCGCCCGCTTCCCACACGATGCAGCGCTGCCAACAACGACGGCACCAGCACGGCAAGGCGCAGGGTCTGTTCACGCCGCGCGGCGTCGGCGACATCGATCACCGGGCTGAGGCCCAGTGGACCCGAGGCGACCGACAACACCGACCGGAGCTTCGACAGCATGGATGCGTCCGAACGTGCGACCGTGTCGATCACCGCCGACAGCTCCGCAGGGAGCGCACGAAGTGACGCAGTCTCGCGTCGGAACGCCGCAGCCTCGTCGGTGTGAGGAAGGCGTCCGTTGCGCACGAGGAACCACACGTCCTCGAACGAGCGGGTCCGGGCGAGCGTGGTGGCGTCGTGCGCGCCGTAGTGGAAGAAGCCGCGATCACCATCGACGGCACCGATCGCCGTGTCGGCGGCAACCACACCATTGAGCCCTGGGGGTACATCGATCAGTTGTGTCATGAGTGAAGTGTTCGCCGGTCACCATCTGCGATCAACATTGATTCGATCAACGTTGACGGAGTCAAGCGAGCCGTGCACAGTGAAACCATGACCACCCTGATCCGATCCGCCGAGGCAGCAGCCATTCTCGGGGTGTCGAAGCCGACCCTCTACGCCTACGTCAGTCGGGGCCGGTTGGCTCGCGCCACCGCCGCCGACGGCAGAACCTCGCTGTTCGCCCGCGACGAGGTGGAGCGTCTCGCCGAGCGAAGCCGCCGTGCTCCGAACGGTCCACGGGCCACGATCGACGTCCAGATCTCCTCCGCAGTCACCGCGATCGACGAACACGCGCTGAGCTATCGGGGAGCCGACGCGGTCGAGCTGGCGCAGACCCGAAGCTACGAAGACGTTGCCGAGTTCCTCTGGTCGGGTGTCGACGGCGCGGTTCGGCCAACCGTCTGGCCTCGCGTCGATCGAGCGACGAGCGCCGCACTGGCGCCGATCGACGGTCTCTCGATGTCACCGATCGGGCGCATGGCCACGGCCTCGCACGTCCTGGCCGGTCTCCACGCCGACGACATCCCGTCGGACGCCGCGCGACGCCTGCTCGTCGCGGTCCCCGCCGTGCTCGGCTCGACGCATCGCACCGGCCCGTACGCTCG
>JBGTIA010000353.1:0-1560 GCA_041745835.1 Ilumatobacteraceae bacterium
GTCACCAAGCACCGCACGCCGTGGGTCATGGTCGGTGGCTCGCTGCCAGCCTTCGACGACGACGTGTGGGAGTTGTACGACGGCAACGTCGACTACAGCCAGGCCCGTGATCTCTCGGCCGAGCATCCGGACAAGCTCGCCTCGCTCCAGCGGCTGTGGCTGATCGAGGCCGTGAAGTACAACGTCGTACCGATGGACGACCGCGGGGCGGAACGTCTCAATCCGGAGATCGCCGGACGTCCGACGCTCATCCGCGGGAATTCGCAACTGCTCTTTCCCGGCATGGGCCGCCTGTCGGAAAACAGCGTGGTCAGCATCAAGAACCGGTCGTTCTCGGTCACCGCTGAGGTGGAGATGCCCGAGGGTGTCGAGGCGAACGGGGTGCTGATCGCCCAAGGCGGTCGCTTCGGCGGCTGGGCCGTCTACGCGAAGGACGGTCGCGCGAAGTTCGTCTACAACGTGCTCGGGATCCAGGAGTTCGCCACGGTGGCCGACTCGCCGGTCCCGGCGGGGAAGCACCAGGTACGCGTCGAGTTCACGTACGACGGCGGAGGGTTGGCCAAGGGCGGAGACGTCACGATCTACCACGACGGTCAACCGGTCGGCAGCGGGCGAGTCGGGGCGACCCAGCCGATGATCTTCTCCGCCGACGAGACCACCGACATCGGCTACGAGTCGGGCACGACCGTGACGCAGGACTACACCTCGCACAGCAGCCGGTTCACCGGCCGGATCAACTGGGTGCAACTCGACACCGGTACCGACGACCACGACCACTTCATCGATCCCGACGAACGCCTGCGGGTGGCGATGGCCCGTCAGTAACACCGACGATCTCGGCAGGGCGCCTCACCAAGGTGCCGGTGTCGGGCATGCGTTAGGGCTCGCTGGAATTCAATTGCGCTGTCCGTTCGGCCAACGACGATTCGGCGCAGTGGCCGTGCCATTGGCGTGCCAGTAGTAGTGGGAGACAGGGGTCAGAAGCGGGCAATGCCGGTAGTGGGGAGGCACGTTTTGTCGAAGTGCGGAGTTCCGACCGTTCTGTGCCGACCACCCGTGCGCAACGATCGGACAGGTCCGTGGCTTGGCCGCGTTGCCTGCGTGGCGGGCGGACGGAACTCGAGCACGGGATGACAGAGCCATCTCGCCACCGGCCGCTGAGCGATGGTGTCCGGTCCGTCACCAACACTCGATCGGCGGCACGTCGGCCCGAGTTGGAGGTACGCAGCGGTTCGAAGGTTGACGGACGCGACTTTGGGGAACCGAGTTTGCATGACCTCCACGCCCGATCATGCCGACGACCAGACCACCGGAGCGGCCTCGGCCGATGAGCGCGCCACTGCAGGACGCGATCACGGTCGCAAGGACGGTCAGTCGAGCGACCGCAGTGACGACGTGCACGATGTCGACCCCGACGCGCCAGGTGCAGCGCTCGTCGATCCGACTCTCGAGCAGGTGGAGCCGAACGAGCCAGGATGATTCGAGTCGGATGGGACGTGACGCCACAAGGACGGAGTCGCGGCCGGTGACATCAATCGGTCACGAACCGACGGCGTCGCG